>CAJOQA010000199.1 GCA_905236465.1 uncultured Treponema sp. | reverse complement strand
TTATTGCAAGTTGTGTTTCAAGGTATTCCAGTACAATAAGTGAAGAGGCATCAGCTTCTTGTTGGGTTCCTAGTATGGATGAAAGATAATACACGGGAATTAATTGTTGGTTAAGACTTACAAATGTCTGGCTCTGCATTACGGTGAAGTGGCGCTCGTCAACATCAATTATCTGCTGAATGTATTGGGACGGAATCATAAACTTATTTCCACCAGTGTGGATAAATAAGCCCTGCTGGGTTGCAAGCGACAGTGGAATCGTAAGCTCAAATGTCGTTCCTTTTCCGCTTTTAGAATACAAGCGTATGCGGCCCTTAATTTTTTCCATGTCTGTCCTGACTACATCAAGCCCCACACCACGACCAGACAAGGCAGTAGTTTTTTCTGCGGTGGTAAAACCGGATGTAAACAGAAATTGCTGCAGTGCTTTTTCTGACATGGCCTTTATCTCACCAGCTTGTGAAGGATAAAGTTTTACAGCCTTTGCCCTGACTTTTTCATACTGAATACCACGACCGTCGTCGTTTACAGAAATAACTATTCGGTTGGAGACTTGCTGGCATACAAGAGAAATCTTTCCTTTTTCGCTCTTACCAGATTTTACTCTTTCTTCAGGACTTTCAATTCCGTGGTCAATGGAATTCCTTATTAAGTGCATAAGAATGTCCTTTAGTTTTTCTAGTATTGCCTTATCCAGCATTAGGTCTGTATTTTCTATTTCAAAATCAATTTCTTTTCCTAGCTGGGCCATATCAGCTGCAACTTCTCTTTTTAATGGATTTAAAACCATGTTCAGGGGCAGCATACGTAAATCAAGCAACTTGTGCTGAATTGCAAAAATTGCATCTTGTGTCAGCTCAAGGTCTTCTTTTAACTGTTTAGGAAGCTCCCTGAAATCTTCATCAGCAGAAGAAAAAAGTTTGTTCTCAAATTCCTTAAGTTGGTGCTTAAACCTGAACTGCCTGATTATCAAGTTATCAAAAGAACGGAGTAAATCATTTATGCGGCTTATGTCTATTCTTATTGAAGTGATGTTTTCAAGATCTTTATCGGTATCTTCTTCATCACCTTCATTTCTGCCAGCTTCTTTTTTTTCTTTAAGTTCTTCTACAGAAAAATAAATTCCCTCATAAGCCTTTTTAAAGACTTCTGTAAAGGGGGAAATATCGCTTTCGTCACTTTTGCTGCTCTTTATTTTTTTTAGCAGTGAAAGTATTTTTTCTGAGGTAATAAGGGTAAGCTGAAAAATTGAATCATTAAAAGGGTACTTTCCCTCACGCACCCCTTTAAAAACATCTTCAATCCCGTGGGATAATTTTTCTATAGTAGTAAAGCCAAGCATACGAGAACTTCCCTTTATGGTATGCAGTTCCCGAAGAATTTCAGAAAGAGTTTCTTTGCTTTGAGGTATTTTTTTTAGCCTTATAATATTATTGTTTATTGCATCAATATGTTCTTGTGTCTCTGCAATAAAACCGTCTATAAATGCATCCTTTGAAAATGACATAACTTTCCTCTTTTTTACTCTTCCCGTTTACTGTACTTTTGGCATAAGCGCAAAAAGTACGTTGGACTAAAGGCCTGTACTATTTTATTATAGCACATATTCCCCTTTTGAATATAGGTCTCCAGTATTGTTTGGCAGTTTGCAAATGTTTTTTTTGCTTTTTCCCTTTCACCTTTTTTTTCGTAAAGCAACCCCAGCTTAAAAAGTCCTGGCCAAAATAAAGAATTAGATATTGAAGATTGAAAAAAGAACTTTTCAGCTTCTTCCCCCTTGTCCTCACCCTCTGCAAGCAAGCCCAAAAGATACAGTTTATATTCAATCTGGTCAGGCCTAAAGAAAAATTCTTGTAACAGTTTGTTTGCATTCAAAAAATTTTTCTTGTCGTATAGGTCAAAAAAAGTGTCAAGCAATGCATCTAAGTTCTTTATTTCCTTTACTTCCTGCACCTTTTTCTGAAAGACTATTGCTTTCTTTTTTTTATATTCCAAGCCCTTAGTCTTTGCTTCTATATATAAACTTCTCCTTTTTTGAACATGAGTTTCCTCTTTATCTGATTTTTTCCTAAAATAGTAAACGCCATTTGAATTTTCCTTTATTAGTGGAATTGAAAAATCACAGTCCACACTGGCAATCTCATTTACAGACAAAAAGAGCAGCCCGCCTTCCCTTAGGGCAGCAGCTATGCGTTTAATTATTTCAGCCCTTACCTTTGAGTTAAAATAAATAAAAACATTTCGTAAAAAAAGAATATCAACGCTTCCCTGTATTACTGGCAAAGGGGAATCTGAAATAAGGTTGTATGTTTGGATGTCTATTTTTTGTAAGATTTCCTTTTTTACCGTAAAGCCTTTTTCGTCAATACTTCCTATGCCTTCTAAAAATGTATGAAACTTTTGTCCATCGCTTCTTAAAGAATGTCTTGTGTAAAAGCCCTTTTGCAGAACAGCCATTGCACTTTTATCAATATCACTTGCCACAAGTTTTACATTACGTTTTTCAGCTTCAAAAAGAGAATACAAGGATAAGGCTTCCTCTCCGCTTGAGCAGGCAGCGCTCCAAACTGTGTATTTTTTTTCTTTAGGTAGCGAACGCAAATATTTTTGTAAAAAATCAAATTGCCTTTCTTCCCTAAAAAAATAGGTTTCGTTTATGGCGGCTTCGTCTATAAGTTTTTCTAATTCATTTTCATTAGACCTAACAAACGCCGCATATTCTTCTATTGAAAGCCCTAATGCTTTGCAACGATCCGCAATATAGTTTTCCAGAAATTTCTTATGGGATGTATTTACAATGAGACCGCTTTTTTCTTCTATAAGGTTTAAAAATAAATTTTCAGTCTGACCCATAAAATCCTTTTACCTAACTTTTCCCTTTATTAAATCCGCTATTTGCTCTAAATCTGCAACAAGAGATGCCGCACCGCATTCAACCGCTGCTCGTGGCATTCCATATACAACGCACGTTTTTTCCGATTGGCAAATGGTAAAGCCTCCCTCTCTTTTTATAGCAAGACAGCCGTCTGCCCCGTCTCTCCCCATGCCGGTAAGTAAAAGCGCTAAAGCCCTGTTTTTGCAGCAAAGGGCTGCAGAGACAAACATCTTGTCTACGGCAGGTTTTAAAAAGTGTAGGGGAGGATCGTCATTGAGCAAAAGAGTAAATTCATCGCTGCCTCTTCTTCTTTGTAAAACAAGATGGTGGTCAGCTGCAGCTACATAGACATGGCCTGCCTTTGGCCGTATTCCGTTTTCTGCAAGACTTACGGGTAAATCTGTTGTTGCAGAAAGCCATTTTGTAAACTGTAAGTCAAAGCCTGTGTCAATGTGTTGTGTAACCAGTATTGGCAACGGAAAATTTTCCCCCAAGCCCTTTAGTACGGTTTGTATGGCGCTAGGTCCCCCTGTAGAAGCCCCTATAAAAAGAATATCGTAGTCATCTTTTTTTCTTTCTGTTTCAGTTTCAGTTTTTACGCTACTTTTTTTTACTTGTATTTTCTTAGAAGAACTTGCTTGTCCTGCAGTGTGTTTTTCTGCAATTACTGCCAGGCGGTCACAGAATTTCTTAATTTCCTCAGAAGACATTAAAGAAAGATTTGGTTTTTTTATAACTTCTAACGCTCCTGCCTCAAGGCATTTAAATGCAATATCAGCTGAATCTTCCGTTGTATACGCAATTATTGCAGGATGTGATTTTTCAAGAATTCTTTTGCTAGCTTCAATGCCGTCCATAATCGGCATGTTTATATCCATAACAATCAAATCTGGCTTTAAGATTTCATTCTGCGTAATTGCCTTGCTACCGTTTTCCGCTGTTCCCACAAGACAAAAGCGACCGTCATTTTCCATTACTTGGCTAACCATAGCCCTAACGATTGCAGAATCATCAACAAGCAAAACTTTTATCATTCTTGTTTACCCCTAATAAAAGTTTGTATATCTAAAGCGTACTGAATCTTTTCTTCAAAAAAGCGACAAGCAACAATTCCTTTTTTCACAAAAATGCTTCCTATAAGCCCCTTGAAAACTTTTAGTTCTGCCAGGTCAATGCTAATCAGCTGAGGAACAAGACCTGTAACAATGGCCTTGGAATCATTAAGGTCAATTTTACTTAAGTTTCGTAAGGGAACCTCAATTCTAAAAACTTTTTTTACTATTTCATCAAAATCGCAAATCCGTGATTTTAAATCCTTTTCTTCACCTTCAAAAAAATAAGAAGTGGACAGGGTTTCTGATTGAGGAATAAGAATATCCATTTTGCCTGAATACGACAGGCAGGTAAACCATTTAGTTGTTTTCAATGTCAGACCTTATTTTTTCTGTAATTCCTTTTATGTCTATTATTGGAGCTGTAATTTCATCAAAAGTAATAGCTCCAGAAAAAAAAGTTGAATCCTGATTATTTTGGAGCTTTTGCTTTATAACGTCTTTATCGCTATGAAATTCCTGAATTTCAGATACTTGCAAGGAAATCTTATTCTGATCTTTTAAAATCATAAAAAGCCTGCCATCAAGTTTTTCTCCTCCAGAAAGGGCTTGAATATCAACTACAGCATAGGGCTCCCCGTAATAATTTAAGACTCCTTTTATATAAGAAGGAACAAAGGGCATGGGGTAGATTTCATTATTCCTAAGAATTTCACGGATGCTACTTGATTTTAGGGCATAATTTTCACTTCCAACCGTAAAAACAAGCCAGGCACTTTCGCCTACGTTGTCATTCTGCTTTTCTTCTACTTTTATTTCATTAGCTTTTTCTATCTGAGAATACAGGCTTTCACTCATATCCTTAAATTATAGTCTAGTTTCATTGAAAATGCAATGTCGAAAAAAAATAAAAAAGTGCTTGACATTACTTACTCTCTATGCGATACTATAAATATCAACTTGATAGTGGTACTATCAATATAAGACTGACCGGAGGTTTTTATGTGCGGAGAAATAGTTTTTAAGACAGAAGAGCTTACTCAAAATTTTGGCTTTCCTTTTTTTGAATACCGCTATGTTTATAAGGATAAGAACCTTTCGGGAAAAAATCAAGCCTCTCCGGATTCAGAAAATAGAATCTTAGGAATCTTCCATATCAATGACTTGATTTCAAAAGTTTTTCCAAAAGAGGCAGAGACTTTATGCGTGTCCAAAGATTTTTATTTTTATGCATCCGGCTGGCAGTCTTGGGGCTTTGGTGGCGAACTTGCGCCTGGTGAAATTCAAAAAAAATACTTTCCCATAGTTCCCCAGTGGAAAAATTACATTTCCTTTCCAGGAAAAGAGCCTAAAAAGGTAATGGGGAAAAAATCATCATCCTCTAAAGTCCTTAAAGGTCAGTTCATAATTTATTTTAGGTGGGAAAATAACTATTTAGTCCTTGCCTCAAGCGGTAATATCGGTCCTGATGAAAATCTCTTTCCCCCAGTCCAGTTTTATGTAGACAGAAAGTCTCGGTCTGTAACCCCTGTTATTTACTCAGAAGGAAAAAGTTGGCAGGATGATGAGTGTGCCGCAAAAATATCAGTTTTTTCAGCCTCTTCATTTTTTGAGCTAAAGGAAAGGATTGCGAAACTTTTTGGTTCTTCTAAAAACTCACGGTTTGATAGCCTACGCTTTTTGTCAGCTGATTCTGATAAAATCCTTACAGCCGGCTGGGAATCTTGGTATAACCATTATGCCGACATAAATACAAAATTAATAAACGAAGATTTACATGCACTTGGCAAGACTGACAATATCATAAATGCCATGTATACAAAAGAAAATAAACCCGTAGTTTTCCAGGTAGATGACGGTTGGGAAGCTGGCTTGGGGCAGTGGGAAGTTTGGAAAGAAAGGTTTCCTGAAGGTATGGAAAATCTCGCTTCTTCCATAAGCGCAAAAGGGTATATCCCCGGTTTGTGGATTGCCCCCTTTATTGTGGACTGGAGAAGTCCCTTTGCCCAAAGCCATAAGGACTGGATACTGAAAGATAAAAAGGGTAAGCCTCTTGCGGCTGGTATGAATCCTCTTTGGGGGGCTGCCTTTGGTAAAAATCAGCCTGCCTTGCCTTATTCATACTTTTGCTTAGACTTAAGCCGTGATGATGTCCTTGAATATCTTGATTCTTTGATGGATAAGGTTGTAAATGTCTGGGGCTTCCGTTATATAAAATTGGATTTCCTCTTTGCAGGTATGCTCAAGGGAAACTTTGCTAAAGGCGGGGCTGCTTATGTCTGGTACGACAGGGCCTTAAAGGTTTTAACAAAGCGCAAGGCCAATAAATCAGGAAAAAATGTAGCTTATTTAGGCTGTGGAATGCCTTTTGAAGCTTCTTACCGCTGCCTACCGCTTTCACGCATAGGACCTGATACAAAAGAAGACTGGGATGTTCCCTACTTGCGCCGTGCCAACTTTACAGCACGTACTTCAGCCTACCTGAATATGAAGGCAACTTTGGGGCACGCGTTTTGGGATCAGGCCGTCTATATAAATGACCCTGATGTTATTTTCCTCCGCTATGAAAATATTTCCCTCTCTGATACAGAAAAGGAATTGGTTGCCCTTGTAAACAGGCTTTTTGCAAGTCAGCTTATGCATTCAGATGATCCGGTGCATTTTTCACCTGCAAGCGATGGTGCTTTTACAAATAGTATAATTGACCTTTACAAAAAGTTTGATGACCAGGAATTTGGCCATTACAATCTTACAAGTGATACTTACATAATTTTTTCTAAGAGCAAAAAGTACTGTGGCTTTATAAACGTAAGTGAAAAGCCTGTTACTTTTTCACAAGAAGAATTATACCGTCTTGCAGGCATAGGGGCGAATAAAGAGCTTGTTCCCCTCGTTGAGCATTGCCTTTCTGCCGCAGGAATCTATACCCAAGAAAAACATTCAATATCAATTTTTGAAGTAAAATAAAAAGCGAGAAAAAAGTTGGAGGTAAGAAAATGAATGATAAATCATCTGTTATTTTTGGAAACAAAATACCGGCAAAGTTTGTAAAAAAAGCAGCAAAGGCCCAAAAGAAGTTTCTAAAGAAATTTGGGGATGACAGAAATGTCGGCTATCACTTAGTTGCTGTAGATAACCCCGTGCTTACCCCTGCTATGGGGGTAAAGGTTTTAAAACTTTCAAAGGAGCCAATGGCAAGTCTTCCTCCTAAGCCGCTTATTATTGGCAATATCCGTATGGGATTTGGCCATTACCGCATTTCAATGGCAATGGCTTCTGCTGCCCATGCAATGGGGTACACCCCGCTTTGGTTAGACCTTAACTCCTTCCCCGAGACAACTTGCACCAAGATAATCGGCTACCAAAATGATTTGTATTCAATGGCTTCCCGTCTTTCGCAAAAGTCCAAACTTTTCAACAAATACTTTTGGGATCCACTAAATTACGAAGGTTTCCGCCAAATCACATATAATACAGGTGATCAAAAGAATGCTGAATTAATGACCCCTCTTTTTACTGATATACCACACGACACTCCCTTTATTGCAACCCATGTATGGCCTTCCCAAGCAGCTATCCATGCAGGCCTTAACAAAGTTGTCAATGCAATTCCCGATAACTGGCCAATGGCCTTGCATTTAAGCGAAGGGGCCCTGCATACTGTACAGACACCATCTTCTTATTTTGGTTACAGGACTTTAAGGGGCTTTAATAAAGATAAAGTTCTGAATCCAATGAAAAAAGAAGACATTGTTATGACCGGACATTACATTGATCACGAATTTGTTGCTAACATAGAAAGCGACTGCAAAAGCCGTGTACAAAGGTTAGAAAGCGGAAAGCCCGTCCGCTTTTTGCTCAGCATCGGCGGTGCTGGTAGTCAGGGAGACTATTTTGCAGGCCTCATAAAAACATTAATTCCTTTTATAAAGGAAAACAAGGCAACCCTCTATCTTAATATCGGTGATTATGCCAACGTTTGGAATTTATTCTGCAGCAAAATACCTAGTATAGAAAAACTTGCGACTTTGCATTTTGATAAGTGGGAAGAAACAGCCGCTTTTACTAAGGCAGCCCTTTCAGATTCTGCTTGTACTGCCCCAGAGTCCAGGGGAATCCATGTTTTCTGCCATAAAGATATTTTTGCCGCAGTCTATGCCACAAATCTTTTGATGCGGCCCTGTGACGTTTTAATGACAAAACCTAGTGAGCTTGCCTTTTATCCTGTTCCCAAACTGATGATCCAGCACGTCGGTGGCCACGAAAAGTGGGGTGCCGTCAGGGCTGCGGAAGTAGGGGATGGAACTCCTGAGTGTCACTGCCTTGCCTATGCCCAGCAGATGATAGAGCTTTTTATAAAAGAGCCTGATTTACTTGTAAACATGAATAATGCTATTGTCAGCGCAAAAAAGGCCGGTATCTATAATGGTGCCTATCATGCTGTTGAACTTGCAACAGGACTTACCGGTTTAGACGGTAAGGGGTCGGAGTACGCCTATGCCAGCCGCTGAAAAAAGAAAACTTGAACAGGAGCAGATGAAAATAAACCGAATAAACCACATTATTGAATGTGCCTTCGGTTTGTTCGCTGAAAACGGTTTTGAAACAATCACAATGAATCAAATAGCAAGTGAATCTGAAATTGGAGTTGCTTCGCTATACCGGTATTTTTCTACCAAAGAAGATTTAGCTATTGAAGCCGCAATCTATTCCTGGAAGTTAGAAGAATCACTTTTTACAAAGGTTTTTGGAACAAGCGAGTATGAAGCGTTAAATGGGTATAAGCAGATGGAGGCCCTACTTGAGGTTTTTGAAGAAGCCCTGGTGTCACAAGGTGCCTTTTTCCGTTTTGTGTACTATTTTGACTCTTTTATCAAAAAAGTAAAAGTGAGCCCCGACAGGCTTTCCCGTTATGAGGATGTTATTTCTGGAAGCAAGAATATTGTTATTTCTGCCCTAGAAAAAGGAATAAAAGATGGCTCAATAACTTTTTCTAACGGTCAAAACCAGGCTCTTGCAAAGGCTACACTTTCTGAGTTGTATTTTTCTATAACACATTCGCTTTTCAGCCTTGCGCAAAAGCTTTCTCTTTCGGGGGAAATGCTTAATATGGACAAGCAGGTGCATTCAGAAAAACAAATGCAGCTTTTAATTCAAATGATGTTGTCGTCCCTAAGATAGGAGGTTATTATGGAAAAAAGATTATCTGTACTTGAAAAATTTGCTTTTGGAATAGGTGCTGTTGGAAAAGATATGGTTTATATGCTGTCTGCAAGCTATATCCTTTATTATTACCAGGATATCATGGGGGTAAGCGCCTGGGCAATGGGGGTAATACTGCTTGCTGCCAGGGTTTTTGATGCCTTCAACGATCCTATCATGGGTGTTGTCGTTGCAAAAACAAAGACTCGTTGGGGAAAATTCCGCCCCTGGCTGTTTATCGGAACCCTAACAAAT
>CAJOQA010000198.1 GCA_905236465.1 uncultured Treponema sp. | reverse complement strand
GTCGGGAACCTGCTCCGTGTTGAAGTCAATCCTGCTGAATTTCCTGAAGGCGTAGCTGTCGTACATCGCATCTTCCGTGCCCTCGTCTTTCGTCTGCGTCCTGCATATTCTATATCGGTGAATGTCAACTGGTTCATGCTTCTATTATATCACAGAATATGCTTTTGTGGAGAATTAATCAGCGGGTCCCTAGATTTGTAAGGAAAAATAGATTCTTCTCCACTATCAGACAATGGCATTTCAAGTCTTAAATTCGTTTACAATACCTGCAGCGCGTCTGTCATAAGCTTTGCAATCCCCCTGTGCTATTCCCCAGCTTACTCCCTTAAACACCCCACCGGCACAACATACACCCCATCTTCACGACGGTAAGCGTATTTCCCAGTACCAGTCAAAACCATCATAAAAGCTGGTTCTTTCATTTTTTTTGTATCAATTTTTGCACTGAATGTCTTGAGGTTTTCAGCCCCTTCTTCTATCAGGTGGTCACCACCGAGTTTTATTTCAATCAGACCAAAACTTCCATTCCTCAAATGAATAACTGTGTCGCATTCAAGCCCTGACTTATCCCTGTAATGGTAGATGGTACCATCAAGACTTTCTGCATAAACTCGTAAATCGCGGACACAGAGAGTTTCAAAAAACAAGCCCATCGTATTCAAATCTTTTACCAGGTCATTTGGACCAAGACCTAAGCTTGCAGTTGCAATCGATGGATCTGTAAAGTAGCGGGTATCTGAAGTTCTGATTGCAGTTTTTGACCGGAGATTCGGATTCCAGGCCGGCATGTCTTCAATAACAAAAATCTTTCGGAGGGCATTTGTATAGGAATAAACGGTGTCTTCGGTTAGACTTTCAGCATCATTTGCAAGAATATCGTCACGAAGAACCGTGTAAGGTGTTTGTGTCCCCTGATTCCGTGCATAGGATTTCATCAGTCTCTTTGCCCGCTCTGAATCACGTTTTACATTATCAACCCTAGAAATATCCGTATTTACAATTGCATCAAAATAATCGAATGCCTGATCCAAAGCAATTTCGTCTTCCATATCAATTGCTCCAGGCCAGCCTCCTCGGCAAATTAAGAAAGCAAGGCGGTCTATATCATCAATTTTATTTTCTGCAAGAATCTGCTTTGGTTGTTCAAATAGTGCTTTAAGGCTGATTTCACCTGTTGATTCACCAGACTCAAACAGTGACATAGGACGCATTTTTATCCAGGCAAAGCGACCGGTGCCAGTATGTAAGATTTCATCATCGTCTAGAGGGACTGCAGAACCAGTCAAAATAAACAGTCCCTTTCCTTTTCTGTGATCAACTTCAAAGCGAACAGCATCCCAAAGTTTTGGTGCAATCTGCCATTCGTCAATCAGGCGGGGCGTATCTCCTTCAAGTAGCTTAGAAGGATTTATATCAGCTGCAATAAGATTTGATTTTACATCTTCCGGTTTAGACATGTATAAAATGCTTTTAGCTATCTGCTCAGCCGTGGTGGTCTTACCACACCATTTGGGGCCTTGTATAAGAACGGCTCCTTTTCCTTTTAGTTTACGTTCAAGAGTCTTGTCTGCCAGCCTCGGTCTGTAATTTTCCATGCTCCGATTATATATCGTATTTGGCGATTTGGCAAGTTTTCATTTGGCGATTTGGCACATTTTTAATTGGCGTTTCGGCGCACAGTAGCTTTTAATATCGCAAGTGAAAATAGTGTCATTCGGTTTGCTATGTAAACACTTGATATTTCGCTACGCTCAATATGCCAATTTTTTGTTGTGCCCTTAATTCGTTTACTATATATTTCTTTTTCCGTGACATATATTCTTTTTCATGCTATAATTTTTCCCATGAAGATATACAATGGAAAATCAATTTACAAGGGAATTGCAATTGGCAAGATCAGGGTTTTTAAGAAAGTAGTCTACGATACTTCAAAAAAAGAAATCTCTGACCCTGAAGCAGAAATAGAACGATATAATAAAGCTAGAGACAAGGCTGTAGACCAATTACAGGCTGTTTACAAGAAAGCTGTCAATGAAGTAGGGCAGGATGCGGCCAACATTTTTGACGTGCAGTCCATGCTTTTAGGAGATGACGACTTTACTGATTCCGTTTATGGAATGATAAGGGATGAAAAGGCTAATGCCGAGTATGCTGTTTTCCAAAGCGGTGAAATTATTTCAAAGATATTTTTAGAAATGGATGACGAGTATATGAAGGCCCGCTCTGCCGACATAAAGGATGTAGCAAGAAGAGTTGTTACAGTTCTTTGTGGCGGAGAAAATGAAGCTTTTGACTCTAGTGAGCCTGCAATCCTTGCAGCAGAGGATTTGACTCCTGCAGAAACAGTACAGCTTGATAAGTCCAAGATTCTAGCTTTTGTCACAAAGTACGGCTCTTCGCAAAGTCACACCGCAATACTTGCCCGTACCATGAATATTCCAGCCCTTACAGGGGTTATGATAGAAAATAACTGGACAGGAAAAAGCGCGGTTGTTGACACCTTTACCGGTGAGCTCATACTTGAGCCAGACATGGATACCCTAAAGGAAAAAGAGGTTAAGCGGCAAGAAGAGCTAAAGAAAATAGAGCTTTTGCAAACTCTTAAGGGAAAGCCTTCCCTAACTAAAGACGGCAGAAAAATCAATTTGTATGCAAACATTGGAAGCGTTGCGGATGCAGACCTGGCGCTAGAAAATGATGCTGAAGGCATAGGCCTTTTCCGCAGTGAATTCCTTTATCTAGGGCGGAACACTTACCCGTCAGAAGAAGACCAGTTTGTTGCCTACAAGAATGTAGCAAGAAAAATGGGTGGCAAGAAAGTTATTATCCGTACCCTCGATATTGGTGCTGACAAACAGGCTGACTACTTTAACCTTGACAAAGAAGAAAACCCTGCTTTAGGTTTCCGTGCAATCCGCATCTGCCTTGAACGTCCTGATTTATTTAAGACTCAGTTAAGGGCAATTTATAGGGCCAGTGCTTTTGGTACCCTTGCCATTATGTATCCCATGATTATTTCTGTAGATGAAGTAAGAAGGATAAAGAAGATTTCCGCAGAGGTCCGTTCCCAGCTGAATAAAGAAAATATTCCTTATGGCGAGGTAGAGGAAGGCATTATGATAGAAACTCCTGCCGCCGTTATGATGAGTGAAGAACTTGCCAAAGAGGTGGATTTCTTTTCTATAGGAACAAATGACCTTACCCAGTATACTCTTGCAATCGACAGGCAGAACTCCAAACTTGAAAACTTCTATAATCCCCACCATCCTGCCGTCCTAAAAGAAATACAGATGACCATAGAAAACGGGCACAAGCACGACTGCTGGGTTGGTATTTGTGGAGAACTTGGAGCAGATCCAGAACTTACCGCAGAATTTGTTCGGATGGGAATAGATGAGTTAAGTGTCTCTCCTTCAAGAATACTTTCTTTGCGCAAGGGAATAATGGACTGCGATTAGTCAGTATGATATTCCGAACTTGTTTCGGAATGTCATGCTAACTTCCGAATAAATTTGAATAAATAGTAAAAATGTTGTATACTAGTAACTGATATGCTTGAACTTAGCGTAAATTCTAGGTCAGCAGCTTCAATTACAGCTGCTTTAAAAAAGATTAGGGATATGATTATGACAGGGGCAGTAAAAAAAGATACCCCTGTTCATATAATACTTGAAAGCGGAGTCTACAAAGAAACTGTTCGCTATAATTTAACTAATCCTCTCATAATGGAAAGCATTCCTGGAACAGACCGCAAAAACTGTGTTATTCAGGCTGATAACTGTGAATCTTTCCATAAAGGAATCGAAAACAGGTGTGTTTTTATAATCGGGCCTAGCGCAACTAACGTAACCTTAAAGAATTTTACTATTGCAAATACCCACAATAAAATCTCACCAGAAGGAACCCCCATAGCAGATGCAGCTGAAGCCTTTGTCTGGAACAATACAAGCGGAACCCTTCTTGCTGAAAACATGGCTTTTGAGGGTAGGCAGGGAACCCTTTTTGCAAAGGGCTTTACTTGGTTTAAGGATTGCAAAATCTCCGGCAATCTTGATTTCATTTATGGTGAGCCTGACACTTCTCTTTTTGAATCCTGTGAGATTCATACAAGGGATGATG
Organism: uncultured Treponema sp.; assembly: GCA_905236465.1. Classification (GTDB taxonomy): domain Bacteria; phylum Spirochaetota; class Spirochaetia; order Treponematales; family Treponemataceae; genus Treponema_D. Next base: position 21,416 of record CAJOQA010000198.1, on the reverse strand, counting down.
ACTCTGGCGACTTCAACTCGTATGCGGTAAAGAGCCTTGCAATGGCTGGCAAAAGTGGTTTTGTTTTTCTTAACTGTCGCTTTACGGGTGAGAAACGCAAAAAAGCTTCCCTCTATGTTTTTAGGACCGCAGGCCTTGGAAATGCTAGCTCTTTAAAAAATTGGGATAGTGCTGCCCTCATAAATTGTTTTGTCAGCGAAGTTTACGATCCAGAGCTTGGTTGGGATGATGACATGGATCTTACTGTTTATCCCCGTGGCAACGCTAAGACCGGCTGGAGGGAATATAATACTAAAATTGTCTTAAAAAACGGTAAGGTGGAAGAGGCTGATACTTCTAGGCGAAACATAAAATCCTATCTGATGACCGATGATGACTATTTTAAGAATTATGCGAGCCGCTACCTCATTTTGCATGACACCCCCTTTGCCCTTGTAAATCAGTAGTTGTTTACTAATCTTAAATTTTGATTGTTTTATGGGGAATTTTCTGTTATAATATATAGGGAAATTCCCCGTTTTTATTAAGGAAACTATATGGACAAAAGAATTTTATTCGTAAGTGAAAATCATAACTTCTTGGTTTCTGCAATGGAAAAATCCCTTGTGGATTCTCATTTTGAAGTAATACCGGCTCAGCCTGATTTAGTAGAAATACAGTTACGGGCAAATCTTCCTGATATTTATATTGTCTATCTTGAAGGGGATCTCAATAATTTTAATGGTACTTTAAAGTATTTAAAGAAGCTTGTGACAGAAGATGGAAAGGACCGTGTTTTATACCTGATAGGAAACCCCATGGAAATAAATGCAGCCTATGAAATTGTTCCTAAGTCTGTGGTTTCAGCTTCTTTCAGCCGGCCCGTAAACATGAAAGATGTTATAAATAAACTTAATACGTTGATTCTTGATGACTTTGAAAGCCAAGGAAAAAAGCGAATTTTAGTTGTTGACGATGACGGCATTCTTCTAAGGTCAATGAAGAACAGGCTAAGTCCAAAGTATGATGTCTTTATGGCAAACTCAGGCGTTTCTGCAATCTCTTTCTTGACACAAAATCATGTGGATTTAATACTCTTAGACTACGAGATGCCGGTAGTATCCGGACTACAGGTCTTTGAAATGCTAAAGAGCGAAGATCTTACCAAAGATATACCCGTAATCTTTTTAACCGCTAAAGATGATAGGGAAACTGTTATGAAAGTTCTTGCCGCCAAGCCTGAAAAGTATTTGCTCAAGAATATGCCAGCAGACGAGCTGATAAAAAGCATCGATGACTTTTTTAAGGGTAAATAAATAATGCGTGTTGTAACTTTTGGGGAGTTGATGCTGCGCCTTGAACCTGCCGGTTACTACCGCTTTGTTCAAGTTGACACAATGACAAGCACTTTTGGTGGGGCAGAGGCAAATGTCGCTGTTTCTCTTGCCAACTTTGGAATGGATGTTTCTTACGTTACAAAGCTACCTAGCCACGAAATAGGGCAAGCAGCCGTAAACAGTTTGCGCCGGTATGGGGTAGATACCTCTTTTATTGTTCGTGGCGGAAAGCGCCTGGGCATTTACTATAATGAGCGGGGGGCAAGCCAAAGACCTTCTAAGTGCATATATGACAGGGCCGGTTCTTCTATTGCAGAGTCAAGCCCTGCTGATTTTGACTGGAAAAAGATTTTTGCCGGTTGCTCTTGGTTTCATCTTACTGGAATAAGCCCTGCTCTTGGCGGAAATATGCCACAGATTTGTCTTGAAGCCTGTAGGGCAGCAAAAGAAGCAGGTGCAATTGTAAGTTGCGACTTAAACTATAGGAGTAAGCTCTGGTCAAAAGAAGATGCCGGTAAGGTGATGAAAGAAATATCTGCCTTTGTTGATGTTTGCATTGGAAATGAAGAGGATGCAAAGGATGTTTTTGGAATAGAGGCTGAAAACACTGATGTTAACAATGGAAAAATCAACAAGTCCGGCTATAAGTCTGTTGCAAAGCAGTTGGCTGACGAGTATGGCTTTAAGAAAGTTGCGGTTACCTTGCGCACTTCAATAAATGCAAACCTTAACAAGTGGGCTGCCCTCTTATATGACGCAGAGGAAAAAGAATATTGCTTTAGCCGTGAATATGACATGTTTATTGTAGACCGGTTAGGGGGTGGAGATTCCTTTAGCGCAGGTCTCATTTATTCTTTTCTTACTGGAAAAACAACCCAAGAGGCAGTTGATTTTGCCTCTGCGGCCTCTTGCTTAAAGCACACTGTTGAAGGTGACTTTAACATGGCTAGTGTTGAAGAAGTTGAAAAATTGGCCGCAGGAGATGGTTCTGGCCGCATACAACGCTAACATCTATTCTTCGTCTACTCCAAGACCAAAGAGGGCATAATCTCCCCTAACAGGGTCTTGGGGAAAGGCAAGAGCCAATTCTGCTGTAAGTTCTAGTGCCGTTTTTAGCGATGCTGCCCTAACTTTCCCACTTGCGGAAGCAGATAAAAGTTTTAGTTTTGTCGCTTCCTGCATAACGTGTGTGTCTAGGGGGATAATTAAATCACCTGCCTGGTAGCAGTCCCAAAGGCCTAAGTCAACTGGGGAATTTTTTCTAACCATCCATCTTAAAAACATCTGGATCCGTTTTGAGGCTGACTGTTTGCCACTAGGGATTATCCTACATTCCTTAGGAAAGGAATCTTGTATTGCCATAAAAAGGTAAGGAAAATTGTCCTTCTTTTCTTTAATATACGTTCCCACTGAACCACTTTTTAGAAAAATTTCTTGCAGTCTCTTACATAAGATGCGCATATCCTTGTAAGAATACATCCTGTAAAATGATTTTTCAGATTCAATAAAAAAAGTATTAAATTTACCTGAAATTATCCATTCGTACGGAGAGTCTTGGCATTTTTGAAGAACTCGTTCGATATGGAGCAGAATCTGCTCCCTCCTGCCAAAAGATAGACTTGCAGCTAAAAAAGCAACAGTCTCCTGGTCTAGGGGAGACTGGTACCTGTGCATAAACTGAGATGGATCTTTTTTCAGGAAATCCCTTGTTTCGTATTTATCAGCAAGAAGCCGTAGCTTGGCAGCTGTTTTTTCATCCATAAAAACTTATTTTTAAGCAATCTTTTTAAGCAGCTGGGTTAATTGGGCCTTTTCCAAGAGGTCTACAGGGCGTCCTTCTGTGTACTTCCTTGCTTCATCAGAGAAGATACCTGCTGTAATGCAGAAGCCCTTATCAGCCTTTATATCATGCAAGTGGCCGTGAAAGTCGCGAACGTAAAGCTCTCCTGTTGAGCCTGTAGTCCTAAAGAACCTGAATATTTCTGTATCTTGGAACTTTGGGGAATCTATTTCTGCGATTATGTCTGTAAAAATCTGCCCCACATTTATGTCTAGAATTTTTATATTTGAATCCTTATAGATTGCAGCTACAACTTTGCGGCAAAGGGCTACAAATTCTCCTGTTCCTGCTGAAAGGTAAATTTGCAAATTTGAGTTCTGGCTTAATTCCTGGTAGCGGGCAATAAGGGTTGCGGTGTCTTTGTAATTTGGGTTTACGGAGCGAACCTGCTTTAATAAAACAAGGCCGTTTGCAAACTGATTCTTGCTAAAGTAGCATATACCCAACCTGTATTCCGTTTCCAACTTTATATTTGGATCAATATTTTCATGTTTCAATCCAATAGTAAAGTCTTGAATTGCATTGTCGTAGTCTCCCATGTTTGCGTGGTAAATGCCGGCTTGTAAGCATGACTTTGGACCAAAAGACGGGTCGGCCCTAAGGTGCATAAATACCTTTATCGCCTTGTCACCGTGACCTTCTTGTGCCATAGCATCTGCCATACAGAAAAGGGCTTCCTTGTTACCAGGATCTTCAGTTAAGGCTTTTTTCAGTAAAGGTAAACTGTCGTGAAAGTGATGCCCTAAGTATAAGCAGTGTCCTAAGATAAAACTTACACCTTCTGCTTCTGGTTTTGCTAATAAAGACTTTTTTAAGCTGGTCGCTGCCTTATCGTACTGTTTAAGCTTGTAGAGGGCTATGCCTAAATTGTAGTTTAAGTCAAAGTCGTGGGGATGCTTTTTATATGCTTCTTGAAGATAGAGTAAGGCCTCTTCGTTTTTTTCTAGCTTGATTGCACATATGCTGGCCCTAAGCAGATATTTGTAGGGATCCATATCTACCTTTGATTTTGCAAGTTTTGTAAGGCGATCATAAATGGGGTAGGCCTTGTCCCAAAGTCCGCTAGAAAAATATAGGTCGCCAAGCTCTGTAAGACCTGCTTCATCATTTGGATTTCTTGCTAGCTTACGATTAGCTTCTTTTATGATTTGAGCTTGACTTTTATTTTTCCCGCCCTTTTTTTTGGAAGAAGATCCTCCCTTCTTCCCTATGACCATTAATATTGCTATTACGGAGAAAACAACTATTGCAGCTAAAAGGTATGGCATATATCATTCCTTACAATAAACATAATTTAGGACCTTTACAAGAGTCTAGAATTCTATCGGCATTTAACTAACTGAATTTTAGTCTGTCGTTAGCATTCCTTTACAAAGTCGGCAATCCTGTCTAAGGCAGTTTTAATTTTATCTATTGCCGTTGCATAGCAACATCTGATATGGCCTTCTCCTCCGGAACCGAACACTGCGCCGGGAACAACACAAACATTGTGCTTTTCAAGTAGGGCTGTCGCAAAATCATTAGAAGACATCCCTGTAGAAGAAATATCGGGAAACATGTAAAAGGCCCCCTTGGGTTCAGGAACCTTTAGACCCATGTCACAGAAAGCCTTGTACATAAGGTTTCGCCTCTGTTGGTAAGAAACCCTCATTTTCTCTACTTCTGACCAGCCGTGCCTTAATCCTTCAACAGCCGCATACTGGCTCATTATTGGGGCGCAAATAGTGTTGTAGCCATGTAACTTTACAATTTGTCCGATTAAGTCTTCGGGGGCAGCAACCCAACCGATTCTCCAACCGGTCATAGCAAAGGACTTTGAAAAGCCGTTCAGCACTATTGTGTAATCCTTCATTCCAGGGAAGGATGCTATAGAGGTATGTTTTTCATCCTCGTAAATCAGTTCACAGTAAATTTCGTCAGCTATTACCCAAATCTGATTTTTTATGCAGAGTTTTGCAATTTTTTCCAACTCCTCTTTTGGAATAATAGTTCCAGTGGGGTTGTTTGGGCTACAAATCATCAGGGCCTTAGTCTTTGGGGTAATAAGTTTTTCTAATGCTGCTGCTGTAGGATAAAAGTTGGTGGAAGAAGTATCAAGTTCTATTGCCTTTGCCCCAGTAAGATTTGCAAGTGGGGTGTAGTTTACGTAGCAGGGTGTAGAAACAAGAATTTCATCTCCAGGATTTAAGATTGCTCTAAGACAAGCGTCAACACCTTCACTGGCCCCTACCGTAACAAGAATTTCTTTCTCAGGGTTGTAGTAGCAACCGTATCTTTCCATGTAGCGGGCAATTTCTTCGCGAAGTTCTACAAGTCCCCTGTTGCTTGTGTAAGATGTCTGTCCCTTTTCCAAGTGATAAAAGGCTTCTTCCCTCATCAGCCAAGGGGTTGGGAAGTCAGGTTCACCAACAGAAAGTGAAATTACATCATCGTGACCAATGAGCAAGTCAAAGAATTTACGGATTCCGCTTGGCGGAGTTTCTACCATTGCTTTGTTGAATTTATCTTGTCTAGTATTCATGCTATAACTCCTTCGCGACTATCTGTTTTTTCTTCTATATAAACTATGTCGTTTTCTTTGTAGGTCTTAAGGATGAAGTGGGTCTTAATAGATCTTACCCCTTGTATTGTAGAAAGTTTCCTTGCTACAAAGCTTGCCACATCTGTTAGGGAATCTCCTTCTATTATGACTTTTAAATCATAGCCACCACTCATCAGGTATAGGGATTTTACTTGAGGAAAACGGTAAATCCTATCAGCAATAGCGTCAAAGCCGTGCTCTCTTTCCGGCTGAACCTGAATTTCAATTTCTGCCTTGACTTTTTCCTTGCTGTTCAAATCTTTTTCGGGATTTATGATTGCGGCATATTTCATAATAATGCCTTCATTTTCTAATCTTTGAATTACTTTTTCCACTTCTTCCGGCGTCTTTTTGGTCATAGCCGAAATATCTTGAGTTGAGATGCGGGCATTATCCCTTAGTAAATTTAAGATTTCTTCTGAACTGTCCATTTTAGTCCCCCGTTTTGGTAAAGAGTACCGTATTTTTCCCTTTTACTCAAGAAGGGGGACTTTTTAGACCGGCATTTTTATTGCTTTACAGCTGCCTTTGCGGCCTGCTCATCTTTTTTAACTTCCATATTTGCATTATAGGCATCTACCGTTCTCTTCATATCCATGATATTTTTTATAATCATGTAGTCATCGTAGATTTCTATTTTGCTCTTAGAGACAAATTTATTCAATTCGTCCCTGGCGGAATCGGGGTTTATAGCGGCCCATCTAGCAATATCGGTTATTGTCAGGTTGAATTTCCTTTGATCTGTAGGCTCTGCATCAGGATCCGGAATGAAGGGGTTCATTTCGTTGTACATCAGGAAAATATCTGCTATGCGGGCCTGTAAATCCTCAATGGTAAGGGTCCTGATTTCTCTTCTTTGTTCGTAAATGCGGCGGGAAATAGCTTTTAAAACGCTCATAACTATTTGGGCATTTGCAACAACAAGGCTTTGAAAATTTGAACTGCCAAATTCCAAACAAGAAACTGGGGTACGGGCAATACAGGTTGCAGTCCGGTCTTGACCGTCTATAACTTCTAGCTCTCCAAAAATTTCACCAGGTCGCAGTATAGCAAGGTTTTTCATTGTTCCGTTTATACACTTTTCAATTTGAACTTCCCCTGATTGAACCAAGTAGAAATTGTCTCCCTTTTCATATTCTGCAATAATAACATCACCACTTTCATACTTCTTTGAAAAGCGGTCAAAAATAGAAAGCGAGAATTGCTTTAGGGCAGCCTCATCCCCACCCGTAACTTCTTCTTCGCTTATTGACTTCCTTTTTTTGCTGGGCTTTTCGATATTCAGCATAGATTCATTTAAAACTTTTTTTGCCTCTTCAGCAGAGGGGCTTTCAGGAAAGTTTTTCAAAATTCTTTCGCAAATGGCAGCCGCGGTCTTGTATTTTTCGTCTACAAAAAATGCTTTTGCAGTTGCCAACATTCCTATATCAGCGGCTTCTTGTGGATTTTTAGCTTTTAAGACTACTTTTGTTTTTTCGTGCAGTTCTTTTAGGTTTTTGCTGAAAATCTCCAGCATTTTTTTCATAACAGCCTGATTTTGGCTAAAGATTTTTTCAAATTCGTTTACAGTCAGCTGAACTACTTGAACATCACTTGCGCAACGGACTGTTTCTATGCGGGGATTCCGGGAAAGGGCGCTCTTTACGCCAAAAAATTCACCTGCGCGTAATTGCTCTCTTTTTTCTTCTCCTGTTTGTATATCAGTTTCAGACAAGGTAAGCGAACCGTTTTGTAAAATGAAAATGCGGTCATCCTTGTCGCCTTCAAAGTAGATTATAGAACCTTTTGCATAAGACACAGTCTTTGGCATACTACGTTTACCCCTCGCACGTAAAGATATTATAAGTATAACACGACTTTAGTGAAATTTCCATTTTTCTTGAAACAAAAGAATTTTTCTGATATAATCGATTTAAAAATGATTGATTTACACACACATTCCACAGCATCGGATGGTGCCTTAAGTCCAAGCGATTTGGTTGACTTTGCGTCAAAAAAAGGAATTTCAGTTTTAGCTATAACGGACCATGACACAGTTGCAGGTCTTGCAGAAGGGCAGGAGGCCGCTAAAAAAGCGGGCCTTGTTTTTGTTCCTGGAATAGAAGTGAGCATCCAATGGCCCACTGGCGAATTTCATCTTTTGGGCTTGGGCTTAAAAAAATGCTCTAAAGAGCTTAGGGCAATAATTAATTTCTTACGGGAAGAAAGAATCAATAGAAATAAAAAAATGGCCTTAAAGCTACAGGAGGCTGGTGTAAATATCAGTTACGAGGAAGTCAGCGAAAAGTTTAACACAGAAAATGTTGGTCGCCCCCACTTTGCAAAAGTAATGGTGGAAAAGGGAATGATAAAAAATCCCCAGCAGGCTTTTGACCGCTACTTTGCAAAAGGCCGGCCCTGCTATGTAGACCGAGTGGGTGCGGATTTAAATGAAGCTGTTATGGCAATAGAAAGTTCTGGTGGCATACCAGTTCAAGCCCATCCTCTTTCAATGTATGTTTCTTGGGGGAGGCTGGAAGGTGTTCTTAGGGATATTGCTGATAGTGGCGTAAAGGGATTTGAAGCCTGGCATCCTGGGGTCAGGATTTCAGAAGCTGAGCGCTTAGAAAAAATTGCCCATTCTATGGGTCTTATTGTTACAGCTGGCAGTGACTTTCACGGTGAAAAAGTCAGGGCAGACAGGAAAATTGGCCAGACAGCGGGTAAAAGCAAAATAAACGATCGCTTTTGGCAAGAAGAACTTGAAGTTGCCTTAAAAAGAATACACAATGGCGATGACCATTCATTTTTTAGCGTTGAATGAGTTAAGCTGCATTTGCAGTTCGTTAAGGACTGTTTCGATTCCTGCCTGCTTAAGTTCATTCCTAAAGCGCTGAACATAAAACTCTGGATCATCTGCTTTTCCAAAGCAGATAAGGGGCATGTATTCGTTCCAAAGTGAATTAAGTTTTTTTACTTCGTCGGAAATATTTGTTAAGTCCCAGACAAGGTTAGTGTAGGGAGAGTCTATAGCATATTCATTGTAAAGTTCTGTGATTTGGTCGTACTTGTCCCAAGAAGATTCAGAATCCCTAATTTCTAGGTTATCATTTCTTCCCCACCAAAAGTTTAGGTCAAAGGAGTCCTTGTTTGCATCGTAGCCAACAGGATGCTCCCTGTAGCCCTCCTTGTTGATTATGTACTGTTTGCCCTTAATTCCATAATTTATAAGATAGTAACATTCAGGATCGTTTCTAAGTAAGTCGTACACTTTAAGAGCCCTTTCAGGATTTTTGCTAGCTGCCGAGATAGCCATCGCACCGTGTGTAATGCTTGTTCTCGTTAGATTTTTTCTTTCTTCTCCAAACCAAAAGAAAGAGCAGTTAGATCCAGATTGCATTTTAGTCATTCTAGGGCACACTATTGTGTACCAGGTTTGTGTGTGGTGCTGGTCTACCGCTGTTTTTCCCTGATAAAACTCTTTCCTGTTGTCTGTATTTTTTGTTTCGCTAAAATTTTCTCTCCAAACTCCTATTGAAGCCCAATAGCGCATTAGTTTTGCATATTCAATAAATTCATTCCCTTCAATAATGGGGGAATAAATCCTGTTGAATTTTTGTTTGTTTACCCCGAACATATGTGTTGTAGAAATTCCCTCAAGTGGAATATAATCCGATTTTGAAACTATATAGCCAATTGCAGTATAATCAGTTGAAAGCCCTTTGACATCCCAAGGAATCACGTTAGGCCTGTTTTTTCTTATATGCTCAAAATACTGTGTAAGGTCGCCCCAACTATGAATTCCGAATATCAGCCCTGCCTCTTTTGCCCAATCCTTGCGGTACATAAAACCGTGGTTAATCCACTGGGCATAGTTGTCTTCGGGAATAAAATAGATTTTATTGTCCAGTTTGCACAAGTCCCAATGTTCCTGCGGAATTGTGGCAAATGTCATAGGTGCATTTCTCTTTATCATGTTCCTAGAAAGCGGTAGATAGAGGCCTTTTTGGGCATTTGGCCAAGCATCCAACCAATCTGTTGCCGTACAGACCAAATCCACAGAACCATCTTTTGCTTCTATTATTGAGTTGTATGTTTTTATATATTGGTCCCAAGGGACATACCTAATCTTAAGTTCTGCGTTTGCCTTACGAGTTAAGACTTTATTAAGTTCCTTTAAAATCTCTTCTGTAGCATTATTTTGAGGAATGTTACCAGTGGTCAAATATGTAAGTGTTACATGTTCAGATATATCGTCTATGCTTTTTATAAAAAAAAGTGAGCAAAAAGCTAAAAAACACACTAGTGGAATAATAATTTTTAAATTCTTCATAGAATAAACTCTATTAACTATGATAACACGACTTTTTATTCTATTCAAGGGTTAAAAATTCAGGAAAAATGAAAAATTGAGGTGATATATATTAATAGATATTTTTAAACGTACAAAATTGTGTACGGGGAGTGTTTATGGGCATATACAGTTTTTCCCCCTTTGGGTATGAGGGAAGCCTTGTTAGTGTTGAAGTAGACTTAAGAAGAGGGATACCGGCTATTGACATAGTGGGTTTAGCTGATGGAACCGTCAAGGAGTCACGGGAAAGGATGCGGAGTGCCATATTGAATTCCGGCTTTGATTTCCCGCCAGAAAGGGTTCTTATAAGCTTGTCTCCTGCTGACCTGAAAAAAGAAGGGGCTGGTTTTGACTTAGCTTTGGCTTTGGCAGTCTTGCAGGCCAAGGAAGAATGTTGCGGGGAAAAGATTCTTGTTATGGGGGAACTTGAGCTTAACGGAAAAATCAGGCCGGTGAAGGGTATCCATGCCGCAGTTTCCACCGCCTTGTCTAAGGGGATAAACTTTTGCATCGTTCCTAAGGCAAATGAAAGGGAAGCCTTGGAAGTTCGGGGTATGAATGTTTTTGGTGCCCTTTCATTAAAAGATGCCTTTGAGGCTCTAGAAAAAAAAGATCTTTTTGTTTGCCTAAAAGAATCTCCTTCAGATATGCTATTGTCTGGCATACCCCAAGATGCCGTTTGCCTAGACGGGGTGTATTTTTTAGCAGAAAATGCGGAAGAAGATTTTTCTTTGGTAAAAAATCAGGGCTTTTTGATCAGGGCCTTACAGATTGCCGCCGCCGGAGGTCATAATTTGTTAGCTTACGGGCCTCCAGGTTGCGGTAAAACCCTTTCCCTGCAAAAGTTCCCCCAACTGCTTCCTCTGCTTTCTTTTGAGGATGCGGCAAGCCTTACGCGAATTTATTCTATTGCAGGACTTTTGCCTGCTGTGACCCCCTTGCTTAGGATTCCCCCATTTAGGCAGCCCCATCAGACTGCTACCATAGAAGGTATGTGCGGGGGTGGCCCTAAGTGCCTGCCAGGGGAAATTTCTCTTGCCCATAAGGGGGTCCTCTTTTTAGATGAGGCGGCAGAATTTAAATCCTCTGTATTGCAAATGCTACGGGTTCCCTTGGAGGGGGGCTCTATAACGCTAAGCAGGGCTGGCCGTTCTACCTGCTACCCTGCCGATTTTCAGCTTTTAATGGCAACAAACCCCTGCCCCTGTGGTTTTTACGGTTCTCAGGACAAGATTTGCCTGTGTTCCGCACGGTCCATTGAACAGTATTGGAAAAAGTTTTCGGGGCCTTTGCTAGACAGGGTTGACTTACGGGTTCACGTAGGGGGCCATTCTGAAGACGGACAGTGCTTTTCTACAAGTCAGCTTAGAAAAAGTATTGCGCTAGCTGTCAGTAGGGAAAGAAAAAGGCAGGGAAAGCTAAATTCTAACCTTTCCCCGTTAGAAATAGAGGAATTTTGTAAAAGTGATGGGGAAGCAGGCATTATTTTGCAAAGTGCCTGTGAAAAATATGACTTTTCCCCAAGGGCTAGGGCTTCCGTCTTAAAAACGGCCAGGACCATTGCTGATATGTCAGGGTTAGATAAAATTGATGCATCTTCTATGGCTGAAGCTGTAGGCTATAGAAAAAATCAGGGGGATTGGCTGTAAAAATAAAAAAAACCGCTTGAAATTTTCAAGCGGTTAACTGATACCGGCTCAGAGACTTGAACTCTGACACCATTGCTGGCAAAAGATTTTGAGTCTTTCGTGTCTACCATTCCACCAAGCCGGCAAGTAATAGCAGTATAACAGAATGATTTTTTTTATGCAAGAGGAAATTTGAATAAATGAATGAAGTCAGTTATAATTGGCTTATGGGAACAATTAGAAGCATTTCATCGCAGGCTGCACTTGTTTTTTCTGACAGTGCGGATGAATATATTGACGCAGATTCTGTTTGCAGGGGGAAAAAGCCGGAAGAAGTTCTAAAAAGTGTTTTTGGCTACGATTCCTTTAGGCCTATGCAAAAAGAAGTGATTCAGAATGTTTTGGACGGAAGGGACACCCTTGCCGTTATGCCGACTGGAGGGGGAAAGTCTATCTGCTATCAGCTACCTGCTTTGCTGCTGGAAGGTATAACCGTAGTAGTTTCCCCCCTGATTGCCCTTATGCAGGACCAGGTTTTTCAGCTTGACGGGGCAGGGGTTGAGGCTGTCTTTTTAAACTCTTCCTTAAGCCATGAAGAATACGAGGATTCTGTAGAAAGGATTCTGAAGGGCAAGGTGAAGCTCCTGTATGTCTCGCCTGAAGGGCTTAATACCGGCAGGGTCCAGTCCATTTTACATTCTAAAAATGTAACCCTAAGCTGTATTACCATAGATGAAGCCCACTGCATAAGTGAATGGGGGCATGATTTCAGGCCGGACTACATGGAGATTGCTTCTATTCGAGAGCAATTTCCCCGCGCAGTCTGCCTAGCCCTTACTGCAACCGCAACCAAGCAGGTTCAGAAGGATATTATAAGAAACCTTAAAATGGAGGAACCTGCTGTTCTTGTTTCTAGCTTTAACAGGCCTAATCTTTATCTAGAGGTAAGAAAAAAGGATAACCCCCAGTCTCAGGTTATAGATTTTTTGCGGTCACACCCCAATGAAAGCGGCATAATCTACTGTTTTTCTAGGCGGCAGGTTGATGAGCTTACGCAAAGCCTTCAAGAAAGGGGCTTTAATGCTGAATGTTACCATGCAGGTTTGAGTGATACTGCCCGTGCAGAGCATCAAAACGACTTTATAAATGATAAAGTTGATATTATGGTTGCAACTGTAGCCTTTGGTATGGGAATCAATAAGCCGAATGTCCGTTTTGTCATACATTACGATATGCCCAAATCTATAGAACAATATTATCAGGAAATAGGGCGGGCAGGCAGGGACGGACTTCCTTCTTCAGCCCTTCTTTTATATAGCTATGGTGACTTGCATAAAATCCGCTACTTTTTTGAAGATTCAGCTGACCCTGAGCAGGCTGAAAGGCTTTTGCAAGGAATGGTAAGGTATGCCCAGGCAAAGACCTGCCGCAGACAGCAGCTTTTGTCTTATTTTGGGCAGGCCTATTTTCCTGAAGAAAGCACCTGTTGCTGTGACCTTTGCACAAGGGGACCCATAAAAAACAAAGATGTAACAATTCCTGTGCAAAAATATATGTCCTGTATTTTGCGGACTAAGCAGAAGTTCGGGGCTAGCTACATAATAGATGTTCTTTTGGGGTCTAAAAACAAACGTATATTTGAAAATGGGGACAATAACCTTAGCACCTGGGGAATAGGGCATGAACTGTCTAGGGATGATTGGCTAGAGCTTAATTCCTGTCTGCTTGATGCTGGGTATTTAAGTAAATCTTCAGATTATGGGGTTTTGGAACTTACGGCATTAGGACATGCTTCATTAAAAGAGCGGAGGACAGTAGAGCTACCTGTTGATTTTACCGGTAAGGAAAAAAGAGTCGGTATGGCATTTCCTAAAATAAAAGGGGCGTCTTCTTCTGCCCCAGCTGCTCAAAAAATAGAAAATGACGATAAGGCTTTACGTATTGCAGAAAAATTGCGCAAGTGGAGGCGGCAGATGGCAGAAGAGATGAATGTACCGCCTTACATTATATTTGGTGATAAGTCCTTGTACGATATTGCAGATAGGAAACCCGCAAACCTTCCTTCCTTAATGGACTGTTACGGCATAGGTGCCGCAAAAGCCCAAAAGTTCTGGAAGGAAATACTAAAAATAGTGGAAGAAGCTTAACTTAGTCTGTGAAAAGCCTGCGACACTCTAAGTAGAAGCGTTTCTCGCACGCTTCTCCCATGCTGAAGCTTTTTCTTGGTAAAGGACCTTTTTTGCTTATAGTGGCAAAAAATGAATCTTTTGCTACGGGTGGCAGCAAAATTGTTATGCAACCCTGCTTTTTCCCAAGCCTAAAAACTTCATCGCTTCCGTGGATGTAGTCTATCTCTATTTTTTCTTCTTGCTTTGCATTTTTTATAAAAGTGTCAAGCAGGGGTTGCAGGCTGCTTACAAGCAAATCTTCTGTCTTTGTTTCAAAAAGCAGATACTTGCATTTGTCTCCGTCAGGGTAAACAAGGGCAAAGTTGCCTTTTGTTTCTTTTACAGCTTTTTCTACTTCTGCTTCACTTTCTACCTGGCGGATTTCTGCCCCTGTTTCTTTTGCTAAAAATTCACTTAGGGCTTTACTTTCTGCATTAAAAAGTACGCGGTGGATGGGTTCAAATGTCAGTCCCTGGTCGTAAATGTTTACAATTTCAACAAGAGCGTAACGGGCAGGGCTTTCTGAATTTTTTTCCTTGTATTCATCCCAAACGGCTTTTGCTGTTGCTAAAGAATGGTTACCGTCTCCTACTGCGAACAAAAAAGATGAGCCATCTTCTTGCTTTCCCTTTTCTTTTAGTTTTTTTAAGGCTTCTTGCATCTTTTGCATAGCCTTTTCGCCCTTTACCGACCAGCCGGTAATATGGCCGCTATTTGCCATCAAATCTCCATCATATAGGGGGGCTTCTTTTTTGGCTTCTTCTGCTAGTCCTCCTATAAGCAGGTCGTCCTTGTCATCAGCTAAAAGCATTATGTGGGGGCTTTCTAGTGCGGCTCCAGCCCTTATTTCTTTACGGGGCGGAATCCTTTCTACAATAGTTGCTTCCGTTGCCCGTATCAGGGACTTGCTAAAGGGCTTCCATTCATAAGAATCTAAATCTATGGCAAGGAGCAGTCCTTTTCTTGTGCGACCGTACGGCGTTTTTCTTTCTATATATATACCTTCTTCTTCAGCAGGATCAAAGACTCCGTTTGCAAGATAGGCTTTCATGTTTTCCCTGATTTTTTTTATTCTTTCTGCTCTGTCTGGAGATGAAAGGTAAATTTCAGGGTAAATAAGATTAAAAGTTGACGGTTTCCCCTCAACTGTTTTTTCAACATTGTACCAGTAATCTTGGTCTTGCGTGTATTGGTCGCAAGCTACAACTGACCAGACGGACAGGTCTTTATCTTTTGGCAACAGGATTTCAGGGATTTGAATTGCAAACTCAGGAAAATTTTTCATACTTTTTATTATACCAATCAATTTAATTTTATGCTATACTATTAGCAGGAGCTTATGGCAGGATTAGATTTTCAACAGACGCAAAACCAGTCTCAAATTCAAGTAATGAGTCAAAAGCAGATACAGTCTCTCAATCTGCTTTCTTTGTCTTCCGGAGATTTACGAAATGAAATCTTAAAGGCAGCAGAAGAAAATCCGGCTCTGTTTATCCAATATGACCCGCTTGAACAAAAAGGAAAATTCACTAAAAAAGCGGGAAACGATTTTACCCGACTAAGTTCTCGGATTGGCTCTGCTCAACAGTTGGCAAGTGACAATTTTCAAAATGCCCTTGAAGCTCAACCTGATAATAGGGCGTCTTTGCAGGACCACCTGCTTTTTCAGCTGAATATGACAAGCCTTAGCCCTGAAGAAGAAGGGCTTTGCAAAAAAATTATAGGAAATCTTGATCAGCGGGGCTTTTTTATACTTTCCCCCTTTTCTTTGTTAGATAAAAATAATCAGGCAGAAGATCAGCTGCTTTTGGACAAGTGTATAAAAGTAGTGCAATCTTTTGACCCTTCTGGAATTTGTTGCGCCTCAACAGAAGAAAGTCTTTTGCTGCAGGCTCAGCAAAAAGAAAATGCCCCTAGCCTCGCGCTTTTTTTGCTTAACGGCCACTTAGATTTTCTAGTGCCACCTCAAGAGGAAAAAATCAGCAAAAAGGTTGAGGCCTTTGTTAAGTCCCAAAAAAAACTTTTTGCGCAGAAGGAAGGTGAAATCTTTTTGCAGGAGAATGATTTTACAGCAGAAAAATGCAAAGAAGCCCTTGCTTTTATACGCGGCTTAGATCCGTATCCTGCAAGAAATTTTTCTGTTTTGCAAACCCATTTTGTTTCCCCTGATATTTACGTAAGCGAAATTGGCTCTAATGAAACTTATCCTTTTTCTAACAAAGGGCTCCTTGTTGAAAGTGAAAAGCACACCTTTTTAGTCAGCCTTTCAAATGAAAACGTGCCATCCTTGTCCTTAAGCCCTGATTTTGTTGAATATACATCTGAAAAAAATAAGATGGTAGATTCTAGCATAAAGAAAGCAGAGGAATTTATTTCTGCCCTTAACTTTAGGCAGCAAACGTTGGCTAAGGCCGCTTGTGCAATAGTTTCTATGCAAGCTGATTTTTTTGCTGAAGGTCCAGGTCATCTTGCTCCCCTGAAGCAACAGGATTTAGCTGATATCTTAAAAGTGCATGAAACTACTGTTTCAAGAATGGCTAATGGCAAGTTTGTGCAGTGCCAGTGGGGGCTTTTCCCCATAAAGTATTTCTTTTCAAATGCAATTTCAGCCGCAACTTCTCTTAGCAAAGAATCTTCCGGTGATGTCAGCAAAGAAAAGGTTTTGTATGAAATGAAAAAAATCCTTGAGGAGCATAAGAACGATGCAAAAAAAATGAGCGACCAAAAACTTAGCGATGCCTTGTCTGAGCGGGGAATAAAGGTTGCCCGCCGCACGGTTGCTAAGTATAGGTCGCAGTTGAATATTGAATCTTCTTACTTACGCTAGGTCGTCTTGACTTAGCAGGGGAACAGACTTTGCTTTTAGTATTTCTACGGTTTTTTCTAGCTGGTCCGTCTTCATTACTATGTTAGCTCCCCCGTTGCTGATGCTAAGACCATAGATGTAGCTGATGTTGATTTGTCCTTCAAGTACCGCCGCTACAACTTTTTGCAGCCCCCCTATTTCATTTGGAACAGAAACTCCCACAACGTCATTTACTTTAGAAGTTATGCCCTTTTCTTTTAGCACTGCATAGGCCTTATCCGTGTCGCTGACTAAAATACGCAGAACACCAAAGTCGTTAGTGTCGGCAAGGCTGGTGGAATAGATGTTGATATTTTCTTCGCTCAAGAATTTTAGGACCTGAGCTAAAGAGCCACTCTTGTTTTCCAAAAAAACTGACAATTGCTTTATAAACATATATCCCCCTTATTTGTATAGCTTGCGTTTATCGTTAACGTGTTTAGTTTTTCCATCTGAGTGAACAAGGGCATTGGGCTGCACCAGGCTGACTTTTGCGTTCAGCCCTAAAGCCTCCCGCAGCTTGTCATGTATCTGTTTTGATAAGTTTTCAAGCTTTGCTACCTCGTCACTAAAGAACTTTTCCTCTACTTCTACCTGAACTTCCAAAGTATCAGTATTGTCTACCCTGTCTACGTTTATCATGTAGTGCGGTGTAGTTCCGTCTATGGTGAGCAGGGCTGCCTCTACCTGTGATGGGAATACATTTACCCCTCTGATAATCAGCATGTCATCAGTTCTTCCCTTAAAGCGCTGGATGCGAGCCATTGTTCTGCCACACTGGCATTTTGAAGTTTCTAGACTTGTTAAATCCTTTGTGCGGTAGCGGAGCATTGGCATACCCTCTTTGGTAAGGGTTGTAATTACGAGCTCTCCTGTCTGACCTGCTGGCAAGGGCTTTAGTGTTGCTGGATCTAGAATTTCTGGTAAAAAGTGGTCTTCCCAAATGTGCAGTCCCTTATGACATTCACAGTCAGCTGCAACACCTGGTCCCATAACCTCTGTAAGACCGTATATGTCAAAGGCCTTTATGTGAAGCCTTTCTTCCATGGCAGCCCTCATTTCGTCTGTCCAAGGCTCAGCCCCACAAATGGCTGTTTTCAGTTGGATTTTATCGATAAGTCCTTCTTTTTGCAGGTCTTCTGCTACGTGAAGCAGGTAAGATGGGGTACATGCAATGGCTGTTGCCTTACAGTCAATCATCATGTCAATAAGCTTTTTTGTATTTCCTGTAGACATTGGCAAAACCAAGGCTCCCAGGTACTCCGCTCCATAGTGGGCACCCAGACCTCCGGTAAAAAGTCCGTAACCGTAGCCTACTTGAATAATGTCATCCCGTGTTATTCCTGCCATGGTAAGGCATCTAGCAGCACATTCTGACCAGGTATCTATATCTCTTCTTGTGTAAACTGCAATCTTTGGCTTTCCTGTGGTTCCGCTAGAAGCATGTACGCGAACCAATTCACTTTTAGGCACAGCCGCAAGTCCAAATGGATATGCTGCATTTAAATCTTCATACGTTGTAAAAGGAAGTTTTTCTAAGTCTTCAAGCCCGCGGATATCCCCTGGCTCAAGTCCTATATCTTGCATCTTCTTGCGGTAGTAAGGAACATTGTGGTAAACTTTTTCTACAATTTTAACAAGCCTTTTTCCTTGCAACTCCTGCAACTGGTCACGGCTCATACACTCTTTTGCCTGATTCCAAATCATTTTGTAAAATACTCCTATAGAAAATATTTTACAACCAAGTCAGGCAAAAAGCAAGCAAATGAAGATGTAAATTACCAGGAGGCTGGTAGCCGTAATACTTGAACCACAGATGCGATTATATCCTGAAAACCTGGGTACAAAAAGAGGTGGAGCATGTAGTATTCAACTGTGGAAATAAGAAAAAGCAAAAATGCCTTGTAGCCTAGCAATGGAAGGTAAAAGCCCTGTGCAAACTGCATTGTTAAATACCCCATAAAGGCAAGGACTGCGAAGATAAGAAACTTTATCGGCATTAAAAAGCATAAAAGCACTAAAAGCAGTGTTAATGCGCAGCTTTGCCCCTTGCGGCTTTCCCTATTAAGGGCAATAACGGTAAGCCTTGCAATGATGTATAGAATGAGGAAGATAGCAAAAAGAGAATTTTTTTTGTCAATAAGAATGTTGATAAATTCATTTCTTATTTCAAGTTCTGAAAGTTTTTTTAAAGCGTAACTGTCGTTCAAGAAAAAAATCCGCCCCAAACTTGCAAAGAAAATGCCTGCTGCATTTAGGGGAATACTTACAAATTTTGCCAAAAGAACGGGTTTTACTGCAAAAATAGCAGCCGTTACATAAAGAAGGCTTGCCAATGTGTCTGCTGCATTAAGCAACACTGCTTCTGGCAAGCTGCGTATAAACCTTGTTTTTTTGTGGGTGTAGTCACTAGGATCCACATACTGGTAAACGGGTTCTCCTGTTTTTAAATCTGAATCATTTTCCTGACTGACAGGTTCTGCCTCTGCTTTTTCTTCAGCTTCAGCTTCTGGGGAAGAAATGGCAACTTCTTGTTCTGCTACTTGAATTTCTTCTTTCCCTTCTATTTCTTCAACTTTTTCAACTTTCTTTCTAGCAGAAATAAAATCTTTGCAGGCAGCGGAAAGAATTTTTAACTTTTCTGCAAAGTGCCCCTTAGCGTATTCTGCGGGCAGATGACCGGTCTTTATATAGGTTATGAATATTTTCCTTAGGGCTAAAGCCTCTTCATACGTTAGGGGACCGGTGTCAAACCTGATATTCCCAATGGGAGACTGCATCACTAAAAAAACAGGCTGTTCGTTTTTCTTTAACTTTTCAAGTTCCGCTTTGCTGACATTTTTAGTATAGGTTTTTACTTTTAGGTTGTGGGAATTCTTCCGTAAAATATTACTGGGGATTTTTATTTCTGTTACATTGTTACCACGAAAAATCGATGTCTTTATATTCCAATAGAAACGCTTTTCGGTAAAAACAAAACCGCAATTCTCGCTGTCAAGCCAAATTGCATATAAAAGAGTCTCCTCGCTGTTTATCTGGAAATCTTTAAAAATTCGTTCCCTTGTATATTTTGGAAAATATGACTGGATGAACATTTTTTACCTGATTGACATAACTGCTTTTGCTAACTGGTCGGCACAAGATGTCTTTTTTGCCCCGCATAGATTACCGCTAAGCTTTTCCGCTATTTGTGTCGCTGTCATTCCATCGCAAAGTTTTGAAATAGCCTTAAGATTTCCGTTGCAGCCACCTTCAAAACGTATGTTCCGTATTTTATCCCCATCAAGTGTAAAATGAATGCTTTTTGCACAAGTTCCCTGTGTTTTGTATGTAATTTCTTCCATAAATGTATCTCAAAATCAATTATAACAGAAAAGAAGGTAAAAAAACAAGAGTTTTTCTTGTTTTAAAAAATTGCTGTGTTAAAATTAAGTAAGACAAGTTCAAAAAGTTTCTTTTTTTTGAGCTTGCCCGTAAGAAAATGATTTTCTTCCACTTCGAACAACTCCTTAGGCGAGAGGGGACTGCCGTAAAGAGTTATAGCGAAGCAACTTTTTTAAAAGAAATTTTTATTATAAAAATAGAATCCCCCGACTGTATTTTTTTATACGCATGGATTAGCTTCTGTCTGGAGCTTGCCATAGTTGGGTTCTGCTGTCTTAATCGGGAGTTTCCCGACTTCCATCAGCAGAAAGATGTACTTCCGTAACTTTCCGTCCTTCGTTCGGAGGGCGGAATCTTGTGTTCCGGGTACATAATTGTTACGTGATGCTCTTTTTGATTTTGCGGGTACTTTTTCTTTTTCTCAAAATACTTGTGGTAAATCAAAGATAATTCAATTTGTGTCATTTTTTTTGTTTTTTAGCTTGCGCTGATAAACTCCCTTTCTTAATTTAAGATTACTATAGTTAGTTTAAACTTTTTTCGCAATCTGAAATTTAAGATAAAACATTTTTTTAAAACTTATAGCAAAATGTTATTGTAACCTATGGGTAGGGCCTACTTATTTTTTAATATATTAGTTGATTAATGAAAAGATTTTGCTTATATTATAGGATATTAAAGGAAATTTTCTCTATTTTGGGGTAAACATGAGCGACGATAACGACAAGCGCGATGATAAGAAAAAAGACGAGTTTGACCCGTACGGCTTTTTTAAGCTTTCTGTGGAAGATGATGATAAGAATGAAAAAAAGCCCAATAAGGGGGGACCACGCAAGACTCCCTTTTGGCTTGTTTTACTTGTTCTTGTAGGGGTAATGCTTTTAATAAATGCATTCTTTGTAAATAAACCCTCTGAACTTATAGACTTTTCAGAATTCTCAAAGCTGATTGAAAACGGAAGGATTACCCGTGTAGAAATGGGTGAGAACTATTTTGTAGGCTTTGGGGCACAAACTTCATCTGCTCCTATTCAGCAGACACGATCTCCTTTTAGCTTTCTAAGGCCTCAGAATGAAGAAACCTTGGGGCGGGAAGTTTGGAGAACAACTGGCGTATTTACAGAAAAATTTGAAAACCTTCTCTTAGAAAAAGGCGTTGAGTACAAGTTTGTTTCTAGACAGAATTCCGTTCTCTTGCAGATTTTTATAAACCTCTTGCCCTTTATCCTTCTTCTAGTCATTTACTTCATAATATTCCGCCGTATTGGTTCTAGCATGAGTGGAATGGGAATCTTTGGAGCCGGTGGTGGTCGCTCTAAAGC
>CAJOQA010000197.1 GCA_905236465.1 uncultured Treponema sp. | reverse complement strand
GTCAGCTCACAAAACAAAAAGCTCCTATCGATGTTGATAACATAATGAAGGGCTTAGAAGAAATAGTAAACGAATACATTTCTACAGAGCAGACACCTGATGATTCAAAAGAAACAAATGCAACAATCGACATTAGCGAAATAGATTTTGACAAACTGGCAACGGAGTTTGCAAAAATCAAAAACAAGAATCTTGTGATAAATGATATTAATGAGCTTGTTTCAAAGCGTCTTGCTGCTATGCTAAAAACAAATCCTGGACGAATAGATTTTTACAAACATTATCTTGAAGTAATAGAAGAATACAATCGAAGTCAGGACAAGGCGGTTATAGAGCAGGTATTCAATGAATTACTAAAAACCGAAACAGACATGAACGAAGAACAAAAACGCTATGTCCGCGAAGGCTTTGAAAATGACGAAGAACTTACGATTTACGATATGCTGTTTAAGGATAACCTTTCAAAGCAGGACATCAAGAAAATCAAGGAACTTTCAAAATCCCTGCTTAAGAAGATAAAAAGCCTGCTTGCGGAAATGGACAGCACCTTTGACAAAGAAGCTACTGTCGCAACAATCCAGAACGAAATCAGAAACACGCTTTGGGCAGAACTACCCGACAACTGCATGAATGACTTTGAGAAATACAGACAGAATATTTTTGATTACTTGAAGTCTATATATAGTGCAGCGTAGAAAAAGTGTCAAAGCGGTGTTTTTTCTGCTCGGTTTACCGCAGGATTTTCAATCTTATGAAGATTATTATTGTGAAGAAGACGAATATGATGATTGGGATGATTAGTCTTTTATCCTGACTCTAAAACATTAGATTTCATATAGGCTTCTAGAGCAAGTGATAGTAGCGGCGCGAAGCGTTCTCGGTGGTTGAGCGTAGTCGAAACCACCGAGAATGAAGCAGAGAGGCGGGTACGCCCGAGCTTTATATTAAATTGCTACGGAAAATTCAGAATCTACCTGATTCTCTCCATAAGCTCTGAAAGCTCGTCATACACGCCCCACCCGATATTGCTTGTTTCATTCATCAGTTTTTCCAGTTGTGGCATAAGCTCCTCTCGTATGTCGGGATATAGCGCAAGAATTTCGGTCGCACTCTTAAAATGATTCTCAAGTGCATTGTAAAACGGCTCATCAATATCGCCGAATTCATTCGTAAAATTAACGGCGTTCTTTGCAAAGTGAAAGTGCAAGCGTGCAGCCAGTCTATCGTTCGGGCAGGTTTTCACAAAAGTGCTGACAACGGCTTTTGCCTCTTTGAGCGAGAACCCCGTTCTGATAATGTCCGCAGGAAAAAAGATTTTGTCGAGCTTTTTCTTGGCGTCTTCGAGTAGCTACACTGCGTAATCTTCCGAGAGCGTAGCACTTATTGCCTGTTTTACGGCGGCACTTGATTTATAAAGCGAAAGAATGAAATCGATAATATCATCTTTTGAACGTTCTGCGAGCTGCTTTTTCAGTTGAGCGGTGGTAAGCGGTTTTACGGAATTGGGTGTCATCATATTGAAATCAGCATAGCATATTTTTCATTTTTCTGCTATACTTCGATACAAGAAATCAGGAGACTTATATTTTACCCAGTATGTTGAATGAGCAAGAACTCTGGCGTGAAAACGATACTGTTTGATAATCTGAAGTCAAAACAATATCACTTACAAAGAAATTTTCAAATTTTTTAAGGAAAACAAAATTTGGCTTAGATATTGCGAAGCGACAGGTAGCCCAATGCTAAATGTTAGACAGTGGCGCTACCACATTCTTCCCGCAAGCATTGCAAGGCGGATAAATGTGACTTCACTACCTTCATGGACAGATACAGGGCTTTCAAGAGGCAAGGAGGACTTTAACCCGCTTATTTCATTGCCGTCAATAAAGAGGGCAAAAATTCCGTCCAAGTAGCACTGGCAGGTGTTTTCCTGAGCAGCCTTTAACTGCGGACTTTTTTCTCCATAATTTACACCAAAGCTTATCTTCCCAGTTGAAGATTTTTCTTCTATCTGCTTTTCTGTTAGAAGATGTAGGATTCCGCTTTCTGCCTGCCGCTTTTTGTATTGCCTGACACAGACTGCCGTAATCTCATTCAAAAAATCACAAACAGTGCATTGGCCGTCAAAGTCAGGGGAAAGCTCAAAGTCCTCCGCTTCTACTGTATTTCTTCTAGCACCTGCATTCTTTACATAGACTTTTATTTTCACCTTGCTTTCTCCTTACGAAACAGCCTCAATCTGCTCAAGAATGTAGGGATCCTTTATACTTTCATCCCTTGCCAACAAAAGAATTTTTGATAGAACCTCCGCAGTCTTCGGGTCTTCGTCAACAAAAGGTAAAAAGAGTTTGCCCCTTTGCTGAGAATGAACCGTCACTATGTTTATAAGACTGCCTGCGCTTTTGTGCACGATACCTGTTCCCAAATGAACTGAATATTCGGCTCGACTGCCAACAACAAAGGCAAAGTTCTTTTCAAAACGTACATTGCTAATCTTGAACAGTGGAAGCGTAAACTCGCAGACTGCTCGCCGCATCTCAATCGTGGAATGGCTTGTCTCTGGGTCTACGCTTCCTGCGTGAGCTACACTTACCGCAAGATCAACATCCCGCATTACCTCAGAATACAAGATATCATCTATATTCTGTATGCACAGTTCCTTTGTGACAGGACTGTAGCGTCGATAACTAAACTCTACATACTCAAGCGCAGGACATTCAATGTCAGCAGGGGAGAACCAGTCCGCTTGCGCATAGATAGTTGCAATAAGGTTGTGCTTGTAGAAAATCTTTTCAAGGCCACTCTCATAGTCACATACCCACTTACGGCTTTTGAGTGCCGCGCTTGCTTTCTTTGGCTGAATCTGGTTACCCGCAAACATAAGGCTCTTGTTCTTATCTTTTTCCTCATCAAGTTTAAGATACAGTTCTCGGAACACCTGCTTAAAGGGTTGGACAATCTTCTGATCAAAGATATACTTTTGCCAATCATGCCAGTGCCCGTCTATAAAAAAGTCATAGGCATGGGCTACACGGATCTGCTGCTCTTCATCAATTTTTTTGCTTACCCCCTCAAAGTTTTTAAGAAAATACACGGAATCTTCTTGAAACAAAAATCCTTCTGCCCTATCCTCTGTAATAAAGATAAGATTTTTTACTATGGGGGAAACAATAGGATTCTCCAAAAGATTTGCTATTTCTTTTGCG
The DNA here is from genome assembly GCA_905236465.1 of uncultured Treponema sp. Classification (GTDB taxonomy): domain Bacteria; phylum Spirochaetota; class Spirochaetia; order Treponematales; family Treponemataceae; genus Treponema_D. The sequence continues at coordinate 6,207 of CAJOQA010000197.1, read as the reverse complement.
GGTAAGCTAACCTTCTCGGTCATAAAGTCCTCGAACATACCCCTAGTGCGCTCATGCTGCAACTTGAGTTTTTTGTAGATCTCCTGGCAGTACTCTGCAGCATCAGTTTTTTTACAAGCAGCAGGAAGACTTTTTAAATTCTTTTCACTGCCTTCCTTACGACATTCAATTGAAGGCATTCCTTTTTCATCAACTGCAATCCGAACTTCGTAGCAGTAAGGGCCAGCTTCTATTTTCTGCCAGTTAAAAACCTGATTGACTTGATTCATAAGCAGACCTTCCATTTTTAGGTTCAGTCTGTTCACATCAGTAAAGCCTGCCGAACGCGAAAGATTTTCAAGTGCAATCTCCATTGCCACACTTTCACTCTGCCTTCTTTGTGCGCCAAACTGCTTACTTTCTTTCTTAAACTTTTGCAAGAATTCATAGCGGTGCAGGATGCGCTCATCTGTTTCTTTTTGACTGACTTTTTCAAAAGGGATCAGGGGATAACTCATAACTAGATCTTTGTTTCGCGCCCTTTCAATCTCTTTCTCAAGTTCTTCTTCAGTCACTCTGCCAAGAGCCGCATCCGCAAACTTTCGAGCCCTTGAATGTTGAGAGCCGTCACTTATATATTTTGCGCTTAGGTAAAGTTTGTCAAAAGTTTCTTCACCAAGGTCAGCAAAAACTTCTGTGAACCAGTCAAGGTCAAAAGCCCCCCTACTCAAATCCTCAATGCTAAGAGGAGTATATCTTGCTATCTTAGTGGCATCCCTGTGGTCATTCCAGCCGGCCTTCATGTGGGCTATAAAGTAGTAACAGCCACTTTCCAAAGAAGGAATGTCAAGCACTTTAGAAAGAAAAGGAATCCATTCAGGATTATACATTGCAAGGTCAAAGAGCTTTTGCTCGGAAACTTTATATTTTTTTACAAGTTCCTTAAACTCCTGCACACTATCATCTTTTGCAGGATGACTTTCACTTATAAGATGGCTCAAGTTGTGCGTCCTTCCTGAATTACTGTAGCCATTGCGTTCAAAAGGAGTTTTCCCTAAGGCCTGAATAAGTAAAAGTGTAAACCTTGAACCATACACAAATTTTACAAAGTTTACATATTTTGAAAAGTAAGAACCGCCTTCTCCACTTTGAATTTCATTTACAACAATAGCATCATGCAGTTCCTTGTAGATTTCAAAAAGTTCAGGATTTTCACTATTATAAAAAGTGGAGTCTCCCATGCTAGATTCCATTCCAGCTACCTTGATAATACCAAAGTACATCGTGTCTTTGTTTATTAGGCCCAGCTTGTAAGCCCTAAAGAAATCTTCAGGATAAAGTTTTTTATAGTCCCCATAGTATTGACGATCTTCTGTGTGGCCTGCAAAATCTGCATGACAGGCGAGGGTGTAGTAAAGTTTAAAATAATCGGTAAAGTCACTGTCCGTAAGCTCTGAAACTTCTCGCAGATTTTTTGTAAGGATATAGAAGTGGAAAATATTTGTCACGTTTCTTGAAAAATTTGCAAGGACACATTCCATTTGCTCTGACCTGTAATACCGTGCAGGATAACAGAACCACAAGTCTGCCTCTTTCGTATTTTGTATAATTTTATAGCATATCTGTTTTCTTATTTTTAAAAGATAATCATCACTGCAGTAGCAAAAGACAAGTGCTTCAAACACATCCTTAAAAACAGACCAGCGGGCGGCAGGCGAAAAATACTCATACTCACCAGGATTCACATCGCAAAGACCTGCAAACACAGCCCTCACAAGCTTCTTAAGCTCCGCCTCCCCTGGCTCCTCCTTGCTTGCAGTTGCAGCAGAAGGCACAAACTTTTTCATAATTGAACCGATTCCCTTTGTCTCCAACTTTGGAAGGCAGGAAAGAAGATAAAGCTGTAAAAGGGTAACAGGGTCTTTTACGTATTCTTCATAAAAGCCTGTCCACAACTTTGCAAAAGGAAGTATTTCTAAAATTTTCTCTCTGCTAGTAATAGGCCCTCTTTCAAGATGCCCGAAATCATATACGTATCTACCTTTTTCTCCAAGCAGACGGTCCTCCCCATTGTAGCCTTTGTATTGATCATTTTTGTGGGCTATAACCAAGCTATCAAATTCCGCTATGATATTCTTTAATTTTTTCTTGTCAACCTTGCAAAGATTGTCAAGCTCATTTGTGTCCATCTTTAAATCTGAAGCTGAAAAATATTCCACTTTGCTTATGTCGTAGAATTCTTCTATTCTCTGAGGTACTTTTGGTAAATCATTATCCTCATCATTTTTATCAGCATAAGGAAAGATAGTTTTTATAAGAAGCTTTTCTTTTTCAGAAGGATGAGGAATTTCATTTACAACTTTCTCAAATGATTTGTAGTCAGGTTTTATATCCCTATTTTTTAGGCCGCTGATAAAATTAAGGGCTGCAAACCGTTCCCCTTCAGTCTTTGCTTTTAAAAGACGCTTTATTGAATCAGCAAAACCGGACTCCCCCTGTTCCGCTATTAAATCACTGACAAGTTTTCGCTGCTCATCATCCTTATAGTGCAGTAACGATTCCAGATAGATATAATCTTCTTGTTTAAGAGAAACTTCTTGCAAAAGCTCATGGGAAACCTTCATGAGTTTTTTATTTGCCATAGCCTTTACCGCAAAGTTTTTATCCCGATGGTTGGTTCTTACCCTGATAATCTCCTTAAAAAATAAATTTCCTACATCAGAGTTTTCAAGCATCTCATAAGAATCTTCTTTTGAAAGTATACCAGGAAAGCTGGTTTCTAAAACAAGAAGCCTGCTTGCAATCTCACTTTTTGAAATGCTTACAGAGTACCAAGGAAAAGTACAGGGAGAAAAAGTTTTAGCTTTTTTTGCTTTGCCAAGACTTTTATAGATTTTCAAAAGAATGTCTGTATGAACCTTTGCTTTTTCTGCATTGCCCTCAAACCATTTTTCAGGATGGGTCTTGAATGTATCAGAAACATTGTCAGGAAAATTTTTATAAAAATAATAGTTTGAGAAATCCCTATAGTCATTAAGATATGTCGGAAGAAAAGCAGCCACAAGCTCAAGGTCATCAGAATAATTTTCAAGAGCAAACTCAGCAACTTTTGAATAAAAGCCCCTATTGTACAAACTTGAATTGTAATAGGCTACAACCAAAAGCTGATTTTTACTTCCAGAAGAAAGTATACGTGTTATTTCAGTAAGGGCAGATTGTGCATCTAAAAAGCCTTTTGACCAAAGGGCAACTATAAGCTCCATAGAATCTTCGCTACTCAGCATCTGATCACAGCGGTTCTTGTCATGCAGGGCTTCGTCCATTAAAGCAAGGGTCTTTTTAGAAATTCGCTCCAATGCTTCTTGATTTAATATTCCTATCCATGTTGCAACTGCCCGCTTTACACTTGAAAAACGGATAAGATTGTTTTCTTTTATCACGTTAAAGAGAGTCTCAAAGGCTTGAATCGTACCGCAGTCCATATTCTCACATATAGCTTGGCGGACTCCTTCCTGAAGCCTTGCGGCAAGCAGGAACTTTCCTAAAAGGGCGTGAAGTGCTTTGTCATCACTTTTTAAAATTCCTCGGATCAAGGGAACTGTTACAGAACTTGTATTGCTATCCCCAAGTATTATATCTTCTATTGTTTTGTGAAGCTCGCCTTTTTCATTCTTTTTTAAATCCTGATCTAGTTCTGCAGCAATCAGCAAGTCCTCGTTGTCTATGTGAAGCATCTTATAACTATAAGCCGTGCTGCTTTTCTTTAAGTCCAGGTATTCGTCACTAAGCTCATTTTTAAGATATTGACTTAAAGAACAGCCGTAAAAGCTGAACTTATAAAAGTCATACAGAAGATAAATATTTTTTACTATACCAAAGGCATAATTCTTGGACCTGACAGAACGGCGGTAGTATCCTTGCGAATACTGAAAGAGATTGCTTTTGTCTATTATGCTTAGATACTTTTCCTGATTTTTTTTATTTGGAATACAAATAGAAAGAAGTTCTTTAAATGCACTTCGTTTTACAAAAGATGACGGGCACTCACCGGCTTTGAGAGTATAACACGCTTCTTGAATATAATTTCTTGAATCCACAGAAGAGCCAACAAAAGCCTTAGCCAGTTCTTTAGCTTCATCACTTGCCAAAAGTGTTTTTAAGATAAAAGCCTGCTCATGTTTTTCAACTAATTTTCTTCTGCTTTCATAAGTATATGTTTTTTCAGACACCTTCTTTTTATATCTCCAAATTATTGTTTTTACTTTCTTACTATATTTTTTACCATATATTCTATACTTAAAAAAATCAATATTCATTTTTAGAAAAATTATATATTTTTTTTACTTTTTTCTATACAGAAGCCTATTCCAAACAAAAAATCATATACGGGGGAAGTTTTATGACGTTGTCGTCATACGAGAACATCTTGGGATGAACAATAGTTTCGCGAAAATGCAAGAGGAAAACGCGCTTTTTTTTGCAACCGATTACGGCATTTCTAATTCCGTTGTCCTAAAAAGTTATACTTTTCTTACCTTGTATGCCTTTTCCCCTCTACACCCCACTCACCGCCCAAAGGGGCACGTTTGTCAGCCAGTCCTGTTTCCTGTATTTTGACATTGACGTGCGTATGGCGGTGGGCGGAGAAAATTTTTCCGAGTAGAATTTGAGGCTCTTTGCCTTCAGGTTTTCCTCGGCTTTCACTTCGAGCGGAATGACATCCTTTCCTTTTTGAATCAAAAAATCCACTTCGTATGTCGATTTTTCCCCGGAATAGTAGTAGAGAATATAGCATGTCGTGGCTTTCAGTTCCTGCAGAACGTATTGTTCCGTAAGCGCGCCCTTGAATTCAACAAAAATGTCGTTCCCGTTTATGACGCTTTCCTTGTCAAGTTCGCTCAACGCTCCCAAAAGACCTATGTCGCACAGGTAGACTTTGAAATCTGAAAAGGAAACGTAAGATTTGAGGGGAACGGCAGGCTTTGATACCTTGTGGACTTTGTAGACTAGCCCTGCGTCGCACAGCCATTGGATTGCGATTTCAAATTCCTTCATGCGAGCTCCGCTCTTTATCTGACCTAAAAAAAATTTTTTGTTCTCCTTTGCAAGCTGCATTGGAAGGGAAGACCACACCATCCTAATTCTTGGAAGTTCCTTCGCTTCAACGTGCTTTCCAAAGTCGCCTTCATACTGGCTTACGATTTCGTTTTGGATTACCCGCACTTTGTCATAGTCGCGACTTTCCGCAAAGGTTTTCACGGCCTCGGGCATTCCGCCGACAAAATAGTAGTCCTTCAAAAGCGGAACAAAAGTTTCGCTCAAGTCGGACACAAGCGGATTCCCTGCGTTTTTTTCTTCAATTAAATCCGCAAGCCTTTCCTCGCCTACTGCCCTCAGATACTCAGAAAAACTCATCGGATAAAGATGCAAGGTGTTCACCTTGCCCACAGGAAAAGAAACTCCCTCGTGAATGCTCACTCCCAAAAGAGAGCCTGCCGCAACGACTGCATATTCCCGAGCATCCTCGCAAAAGTATTTCAAGGATTCGACAACCTTTGGAGCGGCCTGAACTTCATCAAAGATTATCAAAGTCCGCTGTGCATTTATTTTTATATGATGCTGGATTTCAAGCGCGCTGATTATCCGCTTTGTGTCATAGTCCTTCTCAAAGATTTCTGCATCTTTCTTGTTGTTGTAGAAAGATATGTAAAGCGTGTTTTCAAAAGCGACTCGTCCGAATTCTTTTAAAAGCCAGGTCTTTCCCACCTGCCTTGCCCCCCAAAGAATAAGAGGCTTTCGTTCTGGGGCTTCTTTCCATTCGAATAGTTTTTTTATCAAATTCCGCTGCATAAGTTTATTATAGAAAAAGTGCTTAAAAATTACAAGTTTTCCGACGAAAAAGTGTAAAAACTATACATAAAATCTTAGATTACAAATCATCATCGCAATTCTTTTCAAGCAGATTTTTATGGCTGAAAACTGCCCCAGTCGCGCCAGGAAACGTATTGAATTCCGTTTATCAAGCAAGATAGGTCGCCAAGATAAAAAAGGCAGCCTTTAGCTTCACTATCGGATTTTAGGTCTAAGTACTTTTTTACGTTTGCAGAAAGTTTTTTTTCGCTTTCGCTGCTGCTTTTGACTTCGATTGCTATTGTGCGCTTCCAATCCGCGATTATATCAACTTCAAAACCTTTTAGGTCTCTAAAATATGTTAGCTCGCTCTTTTTC
>CAJOQA010000196.1 GCA_905236465.1 uncultured Treponema sp. | reverse complement strand
ATCTTCCAACATAGCAAGAATTTCAGTAGCCCCCAACTCATAGCCAATTGAAAAAGCGAGAAGATCCAAATCTTTTAAAGGCATACCAGTTGCAAGTGTGTAGAGGGGAACATTTTTCTTTTTAAGAAGATTTTCAAAATCAATATCAGGAGCAAAAACAAGCTCGGCACGAATGTTTTCAGACTTATTTAATCCATTACAGATTATTTTTATAGCCTGATTTGACATTCCTATTTCATATAAGTCAGGAAAAGCAACAGCTACATTATAGTAACTGTCATTTTCTGTATGCTCTTTTATAGTCAGGCCATATTCTCCGCCAATGTAGCGGGAAGGAGCTTGAACTGTATTCAGTAGCGATGCAAATTCTTGTAAAGGTTTTACTAATTTCATAATACGGCAACAGAAAAATCAAGGCGACGAGAGCTAATACTCATTAAAAGACCAATTGCTGCCATATTAGTAATCATAGCAGACCCCCCATAAGATAAAAAAGGCAAAGGAATACCAGTTATAGGCATAACTCCCATTCCCATACCAATATTTACAGCAAAGTGAAAGAAAAACATAGCAAGAATTCCAGAGGAAATATAATAGCCGTAATTATTTGTTGTAGAATGAATTACACTTATAATTCTTACAAGAATTATAAAAAATGCAGCAAAAAGAATCATACAGCCTACAAAACCTGACTCTTCAGCTATAATACTAAAAATAAAATCTGTTTTTTGCTCAGGAATACCCTTAATATGACTTTGAATTCCTTTTAAAAAGCCTTGTCCCCAAAAGCCACCAGAACCTATAGCGGTCAGGGATTGGATAATGTTATACCCTGCTCCTTCAGGATCACTATAAGGATTTAAGAATATTACAAGACGTTCCATCTGATACTTTTTTAGGACTTTTGCTGCTGGCATTGAGAAAAATAAGGATAAGGAAAGAAGTGCAAAAACATAAGTTATCCAATAGTAATATTGCTTCTTGAAAAAGATATTTCCAAGGGTTCCTATGATTGTTATAATAACTGAGCAAAATAAAATAAGAAGAAGTAATTTTTTACTAACTAAAATATTTATCAGTGAGATTGATTTATGAAGAATCATTGATTGCCAGGCTGGTAAAACAGTGAGGACAACAGTAAAAAGCCCCATAAATAGGAAAAATAGAATATACCGCAAAGGGATTCCTGCAACAAAACACATAAAAAGGAAAATAGGAATATAAACACTTGCAGTTCCTAAATCAGGTTGCAATAAAATGAGTCCTGTTGGTATAGAAAAAAAACATAACGCTTTTATAAAACGGTTTATGGATACATCTTTTTGACTACGCTTTAAGTAACGGGCGAAAAACAAAATAAAAATAATTTTACCTAGCTCAGATGGTTGACCACCAAGAGAACCAATACGAATCCAGCTGGAAGCCCCCTTTCTTGCCTTTGTAAATAAAAGTGTAAGTAAAAGAACAAAACATATTATAATGTATGCAACAAGGGCATGGCGTTCTATACGCCTATAATCAAAAAGCGCAAAAAAAATCATAATTGCAATGCCGATGCCGGCCCATATCAACTGCCTTGAGTAAGCGGAAGAGGTAAGAATTCCATTAGAATCCATTCCTGCTGAATATAAAAAAATAACGCTCATTGTGCACAGTACAAGAACACAAATTAAAAGTAAATAATCAAAAGTTTGTAAAAATTTAAGTTTCATCACTCTGCCCTCGCCTGCATTTTTGGAATTTTCTCGAAGCCGAGAACTTTTATAGATTCTTCATAAGTCTGATTCTTTATTATTCCCTGAATTATTATATTCGTAGCATAAGGAGCCCACCATTCCCATGGGTTTACAGCCTCTACAATCGTAGCAACAACATACTGGTCTTCTACAGGGGCATCATAAGGAGCATACGCTATCATCCAGGAGTGCCAGTGTTTTTTTGCATCACCTTCAAGGTATTTGTATTGGGAAAGCTCTGCTGTTCCAGTTTTGCCCGCTATTTGGATACTCTTGTTGTGCATAGGAAAAACAGCAGAACCGTTTGTAATAGTATAGCGCAAGGCATTTTGAACCCTTTTCCAAACATATTTGTCTACAGAAGACTGGTGTAAAACTTCGGGCTCTACGGTTTTTACAACCTGATTAGTAACTGGATCTATTACTTCTTTTAAAAGATGCGGTTTATAGATTGTACCAGAATTACATACCATAGCCATCATATCAGCAATGTGCATGGGGGTTACAAGTGTATCACCCTGCCCAATGGAAACATTTAAAGTATCTCCATCATACCACTTCTCCTTCCAGCGACGCTCTTTCCACTCTGCAGTAGGAACAAAACCTGCGGATTGGGAAGGAAAATCGATTGAAAGGCTTTGCCCTAGACCAAATTCCCTTGCATAGTTTGCAATTTTTTCTATACCCAGATACTCTAGACCAACAACCCAATAGTAAACGTCACAAGATTGGGCTAACCCGTTTTTTAAATCAAGCCAGCCGTGACCATAAAGGTTGTGACAATGGAAAGTCTTATTCCCAAGAACAAGACGACCGGTACATTCTATAAGTTTTTCTTCAGGAAACGCTTTTTCATTCAGCATTGCCGTACTCATTATAGTCTTAAATGTAGATGCCGGTGGATATACAGCATTAACAGTCCTATTAAGCATTGGAGAATTGGGCCTGTTTTTTAGCTTTTCTATTTCGGCATAATTATCTTCAAGAGAAAAAATATTAGAATCAAAATAAGGGTATGAAACCATTGCTAACACTTCACCAGTAGACGGTTTTAGAACAACTACAGCTCCAACTCTTTGGCCTAAAGTATCTTCTGCTAATTTTTGAATGCGGCTATCTATTGTAAGCACAAGGCTCTTACCTGATTGAGGTGGTTCTATGACTGGAACTGCATCAAGGATACGCCCCCTCGCATCGATTGTATGTATCTCCTTTCCATCTTTTCCCTGCAAGAGCTTGTCATACTGCTTTTCTATTCCTGACTTACCGATTATATCATTACTTTCATAACCATCATTTTTCATATCCTGTAGTTCTTGTTTGGTTATAGCTCCAACATATCCCAAAACGTGACTTATGGAAGTTGATTGTGGATATGTTCGTACGGGCTGATTGCGCCAAGAAACACCAGGTAATTCAGTTATATTTTCTGCAATGTTACTTATCGTAGAAAAAGTGACGTTTGTTTTTACCTCTATGGCACTAAAGGATCGGCGTAAACCTAAGGTCTTTTTATCGATTACCGTTTTGGGTATGCCAAGATAACTTGCAAGTTTTGAAACAACTGTGTCATAGTGTCCCGCAGGAATTTCTCCTGGTGTCAAATCAACAGCAAAGGAATCGTTATTCGTTGCCAATAAGTTTTTACCAGTTCTATCAAAAATTTCACCTCGCTGGGCGGCGATTGAAGTCTCTGTTTTTGAAATTCGTTCAGAACGATTTCTATACAGTTGCCCATGTATTACTTGAAGTGAAAATAGTTTTAAACTGTAGACTATAAAAACTAAAGAAATAATTGCAAAAAGAACAGAAACCTTTATATTTTTTTTTGCAGCATCATTACTCTGATTTAAATTTTCATCAGCTAACATTAAACCATTGTCTCCGGAGTCAAAACTAAAGAGTTTTTAAATAAATTCAAAAGTTTAAAAATGATAGGAGTTAAAATAGTATTAATTCCTAGTTCAAATACAAACATCCAACTTATTGGATTGTAAGCGATAACAGCTAAAGGGAAGAAAAAAGAAATAAAAAGAATTAAAATGCTCTTAAAAATCGTTGCTAAAGCTCCCAATAAGGCAGGAACCAAAAGACCTTCAGTATTAATTGTTTTGTTAAAAATCCCTGCGACAAAGCCTATTATTGTACGATACAAGCAATTCAAACCAAAGGGAGCCGCACTTAAAAAATCTAGGAAAAGTCCAGAAATAAAACCGCTACCTTCTCCTAAAAGCTTTCCGTTGTGAAAAGAAATATAGAGAAGACAAATAAGACTCAAATCCGGGATGGCAGGTATAATAGCTATATTTGAAAGAATAGCAGCTTCTATTAAGGCACAGGAAAGTAAGACAATGGCAGCTACAAAAAAAGACTTTATCATAAATGCTTATTTCTCCACATTAACAGTATCTTTATCTATTATCAATACGGTCTCAAGTCTTGAAAAATCAATAATAGGTTCAACTTCAATCTCGAGGTTAGCGTCATAATCTAAAACAGCTATTTTAGATATTCGCCCAATAGGAATATTACGGGTATAGTTTCCATTTTCGCCAGAGGTAACAACAATATCACCCTCTTGAAATTCCATACTGGATGTTTTTCGTATATAACCTAAAGAAAGAGGCTTTTCTAAAAACCCTTGCCCCTTTATAATTCCCAAGTCCCTGCTCGTTTGAACTCTAGCAGAAATATTGCACTGTAAATCATAAACTGGCATTATAAGACTGGTTCCCAAACCTACAGTAACAATTTTTCCAACAACACCTATGTTTCCATTTTGAATAGCAACAACAGGCATTCCATTTTTTATACCACTTCTCGCCCCTTTGTTTATGGTTATACCTGAATACAAACTATCTGGGTCCCTACCTATTATTTGGGCCGCAATATTTTTATACTGAATATTTTTTGAAAAACCTAACTGCTCCCTTAGGCGCTCATTTTCTTTGCGGATTTCAGTATTGCTTCTTTGCAGATATTCATAATCTTTTAATTTCTCTTTTAACTGGGCGTATTCTTTTTTTAGGCCAATAAAATCATGCATAGAAACAAAAAAAGATGAAACTCCCCCAGAAACAAAGTGAACACCCTTCTGCATAGATGAGAAAACAGTAAAACCAACTTTATTAAAATTGACTATAAACCCGCCAGCCGATATACTTAAAAAAACACCGCTTACACAAATCAAGACTGCCAAGACAAGTTCTGGCAGCCTAAAGTGGAATTTATTTTTCATAAAACAAGATTAACCATTCAAATTATCGTATATAGACCGGTTAGAAGACATATCCTTGAACAATTCAAATGCCTGTCCAGCTCCTACCGCAACACATTCAAGCGGTTTTTCTACAAGAATAACAGGAACACCCGTTTCTTTTGAAATAAGCTTCTGCAAGCCCTTTAGCATAGAACCGCCACCTGTCATAACAATACCACGATCCGCAATATCGGCAGAAAGTTCAGCTGGAGTGCGACCTAAAGTTTTCTTAATTTCTTCAACAATCTTTACGATTGGCTCTTTTAAGGCTTCCCGAACTTCTACAGAATCAACTTCAAGGCGACGGGGAAGCCCTGTTATGGCATCAATGCCTTTAATTTCCATCTTTTCAATGTTCTTTTCTGCTGTGGCATTTCCTATTTCTATCTTTAACTTTTCAGCAGTCTGCTGACCAATAATAAGGTTATGGACAGCCCTTACGTGCTTCATTATAGCTTCATCAAATTCGTTTCCACCGGTTCTGATGGAGCTGGTAATTACCATACCACCCAAAGAAATAACAGAAACTTCTGTTGTTCCTCCTCCAATATCACATACCATGTGACCAGCTGGCTCGTAAATAGGAATTTGTGCGCCGATAGCCGCAGCAAGGCTCTCTTCTATAACCTCAACCTCTTTTGCACCAGCCTTAAGGGCGGCAGCCATTACAGCATCACGTTCAACTTGTGTAATACAAGATGGAATACCGATTTTCATTCGGGTAGCTTTAAAAAGATGATGGCGGGGAATAATCTTGGAAATAAAATACTTTATCATCTTTTCTGTAGAATCACTATCTGAAATAACACCATCGGCAAGTGGTCGGATTGCTACAATATTACCTGGCGTTTTCCAGAGCATCCTTTTTGCCTCTGCACCAACAGCGACTACCCTACCAGTCCCTTTCTCCACAGCAACAACAGAGGGTTCATCAATAACAATTCCCTGCCCCCGAACATAAATCAGGGTATTACAAGTTCCCAAATCTATTCCAATATCCGTTGTAAAACTATCTAAAAAACCCATTTTATATTTTCCTCCCGAAAAATTTTTAAACTATATGGTTTAGTTTCCTATTTATAGGAAACCATTATAAATCTGACATCTTTTTTACTGCACCCGCATGGTCAGGCTTTATACGCAGACAACGTCGCCATTCAGCCCTTGCCTTAGCAAGATCTCCCTGCTTTTCATATAATACACCAAGTCCATAGTGAGCGTCAGCAGAATTCTCATTTTTTTCTAAAATTGTTGAAAATTCTTTTTGAGCCCCTTCATAATCACCCTCTTCAATATATATTTGCCCTAAAAAATTATGACATTTATTAGTAAGATCTTCATTTTTAGTAAGCTCACAGACCCTGAAAAAATAAGCCTTTGCATTTGAAAGGTTTCCAATTTTGTAATACTGCTCGGCAATAGAAATCAGCAGGGAATCAGACTCACGGGTCATTAGGGCCTGTCCAAAATATTCAATACTTTTTTGAGTTTCTCCTAAAGAAGCATAGCTAAGTCCCAAATACTCAGCAATATCATCAGCCTTATAACCAGCATTAACAGCTAAAAGCAAATATTTTATAACCAAGTCAGCATAGTAATGATAGTTTGAAGATTTACCCTTATAAAAATAAACCTTTCCCAACATATATTCAATCTGAGGCTTTAATTCATCCTTTGCATATAAGAGGGCTATTCTAAGACTTTTTATAGAATCTTTAAGATAATCTTGGGTAAGGTTATTATCTGTCTGAGATTCTGCAAGGAAAAATGCGCTATAACCATAAAAGGTCCTAGCAGCATTATTAAAATAATCCCGCTCTAGAATCTCTGATGAGATATCATAAACTGACTGGTAGTCATTTTTGTTCCAAGCGTCATAGAGGGAAGAAAGAGAATAGCGATTTTTAAATATTTTCTTTGATAAAAAAAACAAAGTAATGGAAAGAAAGGCAAGAAATACGAGGACAAGCACAAATAAACATAAGCGCAAAAAAAACTTACTTTCTTTACGAATAAATTTACTTTTTGCCCTATGTATACCAAACATATTCCACCTACTTTTTATAAAAAAGGATACAGTAAGCCGGGTTCTGGCACGTATAGTACGCATGGCCATCTATCCGCAATAATCGTTGCCGACTACCTCCAGCGATCTACCCGCAGTGTAAGCCCGGAATAGCAAACTGCTTATATGATCTTGCTCCAGATGAGGCTTGCTTTTGCCACTTCTGTTGCCAAAAGTGCGGTAGGCTCTTACCCTACCTTTTCACCCTTACCCCTAGGGGCGGTTATTTTCTGTAGCGCTTTCTGTCAGTCTAAAAATTTCTTTTTAAACTGCCCGGCTATTATCCGGCATCTTTTCCGGTGGAGCCCGGACTTTACCTCACCCCCAGCCGTTATCATCAGCGAATGGGGGCGCGGCCATATATCCTAATAATTTCTAATTATCATCATAATCCATAGAAGACTTTGAATCATCATCGTCTTGATTTTCCAAATCATCTTCATCACCATCGAGTTCTGATGAATATCCTTCGTCTTCATCATCAAAATCATCGGAAATATCATCATCAAAGTCGTCAGCAAGGCTTCCTGCTTCATCCATAGAGTAAAAGCTTGAACCTTCCTCTGTTTCTTCTTCATAAAAGAGGATACGGCTACAATACGGACAGAAAAGAATTTTATCCCCGCGACGAACTTCATTTGCAAACTGTGCAGGCAAAATCATGTGACAACCATCACAAACATTACCCCTTACCGCAACGATACCCTTACGATTACGCTGGATAATTCTTTGGAACTTGAATATTGTCTCAGAATCAATGCCCTCAGACATAGTGGCTTCTCGGTCTTTCAATGCCACCAACTGCTCATTGTAGCTTTCAAGCTCTTTGGCCATAGAAGCCTTTTGTTCAGTAACATCGTTTTCAGTAGCAGAAATAAGGCTTGCCGACTGTTTTAACCGCTCATCAAGGTCTTCCAACTTCTTTTCTTGTTTCTGAATCTCCCTGCGGATGGAATTCTCTCTTTCCTCAGCTTCCTTTATCTGACCTTCTAATATATCATATTCACGATGGGTACCAACATCATCCATCCCTTTTTCGCTAATCTCACGGGTCTTTATCGCTTCATCTAAATCAACTCTTAGAGCTGAAATCCTTGATTTTTCAGCCTCGTACTCAGCATTCAGGTCTATATACTCTTTCTTAAAGTTTTCAAGCATGCCCAAATTAGATTCTATAGACTTAGGCAAATCCTCTAACTTTAATTCAATCTCATACTTTTCGGCAAGCACATCTTGCAGGCTTTTTAACTTGTCAAGTATCTCTGACATCTGCATTAGAAATAACCCCTTAATATTTAAACATGAACTTAACTAGTAAAGTATATATTTTTTTATTTCTTTTGTCTAGACTCAACTACCCCCTAAAGGGTAGTTTTCTTCTATTAAGTATCCATATAATCCCTAAGCCCAGAAGCACGTCTTGGATGACGGAGCCTGCGCAAAGCCTTAGCTTCAATCTGCCTAATGCGTTCACGGGTTACTTCAAAGTAAAGACCAACCTCTTCAAGCGTAAGTGAATATCCATCTTCAAGACCAAAGCGCATCTTCAGGACTTCTTGCTCACGAGCTGGCAATGTACTTAAGACATCTTTCAGTTTTTCTTGAAGCAACTTATAAGAAGTCTGAATTGCAGGATTCTCAACTTCTTTGTCTTCAATGAAGTCTCCTAAAGAAGAATCCTCTTCTTCACCTATAGGAGTCTCAAGGGAAATAGGCTCTCTTGCAACATTTTTAACCTGTTTTACACGGCTAACGGGCCAGGAAAGCTGCTCTGCAATCTCATCATCAGTAGGTTCGCGTCCTAACTTTTGAACAAGCTGGCGACTTTCGCGCACAACCTTGTTTATTTGTTCTATCATGTGGACAGGAACACGGATTGTCCTAGCCTGATCAGAAATCGATCTAGTAATTGCCTGACGAATCCACCAAGTCGCATATGTTGAGAATTTATACCCCTTGCGGTATTCAAATTTTTCAACTGCCTTTATAAGACCTATATTGCCTTCTTGAATAAGGTCAAAAAGCTGAAGTCCCCTATTTGTGTACTTCTTTGCAATAGAAACAACAAGGCGAAGATTAGCCTTGATAAGACGATTCTTTGCCTGCTCAATCATCTGCTTACCACGGTTAATCTCTGTTGTCTTCTCAAGAATCTCATCTACACTATTTTCAAACTCATACTCAAGATGTCGGAGTTTTCGATCAATCTGTTGGATGCCAGTGTAAATTTCTCGAATCTTGTCAGAAGAAAGATTGAGTTCATTTTCCAACTTAACGCTTTCAGAATGCGTTGCCAACCTTCGCCCTATTGACCTTAACCCAGCAGTATCAGTGATTCTAAGCTGCCGCATAAGCTTTTCCTGTTCAAAATGGAAGGTATTTATCTTAGTTGCGGCATCAATAAATTTATTGCTGAACCTTTCAATCTCTTCAGACTGTAAATCTATTTTCTGAAGTTCAGGGACAATTTTTTTGCGGAGTTCTTGCAAGTTTTCATCTTGGAAAATAACCATAGTTTGATCATTTTCACTTAATTTTTTCTTAAGTTGAACATATTGCTTCATCAAACTATTTTTTTCTGAATAAATGGGCTTTAAAATCTGGCCATAGCAACTTCTAAGCCGTTTCTTTTCTGCCATGATCTCATTTATTTCTTTGCGGTTTTTAGTCTGATCCCTATGATCCCTATCTTTGGTAAGGGCTTTTTGAGCAATAACAAAAAATTCAGGAACAATCATACCAGAATTTTTTATTACGTCTTTTATAATATTTTGCCCATCTTCCATCTTCTTAGAAAATTTCTTTTCTTCATCTGCTGTAAGCAAGCGCTCCTTACCTATTTCTCTAAGGTAAAGACGGATGGGATCATCAATTTTTGAGTCCTTTTCATTTGATAGGAGGTGATGGTGCTCAACATCATCTATTTTAGATTCATCTTCAACAGAAATGTCATTTTCACTAGAATCTCCATCATCATCTTCTTGATCGACGTCTTCATCTTCGTCCATCATTCCGTTGTTTTCATCCATGATGGGAATATTATTTTTGTTAAGCAACTGAATAACAGTTTCCATTTTAGGAGAATTAACGAATTCCAGGGTGAGAATTTCTGTCATTTCGTCCCAAGAAACAACTTGCCGCTTGCGAGCATAATCGAGAAGCTGTTTTACTTGAGGCTCAAGAGAAAATTCTTCATCATTCTCATCAAATCCACTGTCATTTTCAGCATTTTCTGAACCATTTAAACCTGCGCCATTTTTTTTAGCTTCAATTTCAGCGCTGTCCTTTGTTTTATCGTTTTTTTTTGCCATTGCCGTACTTTTTTTTACACCTACTTTTTTACGAGATAATTCCTTTGTAGAAGGCTCCTGATCCATGTCTTATCCTTTTAAAAGTTTTATCTGGGTGTCAATGTCCATCTTTTGAGAGACAAGATCCTTTAACAATTCTTCATCTGTACCCGTTACCCTTGATTCCACATCTTTAATTTGATTAACTAAAGAAAGTCTTTTGCGTTCAAGGGAATTACGTTTTAAAAGAACTATACTGTCAGACACTGATTGTTCGATTTTTGAAGAATACTCTTCACCTGATTTTCCTATCAGTTTCCTAAAATTATCGTCATCACATCTGCCTAATATAGAACTTACAGAAAAAGATCCGCTTTTAGAACAGTCCTCCATTATAACGAACAATTTTTTTGCAAGAGGGTCTTCAAGATCACCAACGGAGATTTCTTTACACATTTTCTGGAAGAGACTGACATCATCAGTTACGGCTGTTAAAACAGCCCGCAGTTCAGCAGTTACCTTTATTTTTGAATGGTCTGCCTCTTTCTCCTGCTCTGTATTCACGTTCCTAGAAAAGCGTTGTGAAAGCTTATCACGGTTGACGTAATCTTTTCTGGCAGCCTCCTGATCAATTTCGTATGTCTGACACAACTGGTCAAGACATGCATCTTTCTGTACATCAGACTGAAGAGAGTCTATATAGGTAAAAAAAACGAGGGAAGCCTTTGCTTTGCCTTCCGGAGTTTTTTTAGGGTAGACTTCTTGCAGTTTACTTAACAGATAATCGTTATCTAATATAGCGTGTTTTACCTCATTTGTCAACGTTTCGGGGCCAAAATTCAGCATAATTTCTGCAGGATCTTTTCCACCAGACAGTTTTATTATTTTTACGGTAAGCCCCTTTCTTCTGCACATCAAGATTGCTTTTTTAGTAGCATTTTGGCCTGCCCCATCACTGTCAAAAGAAAGCAAGACTTCTTCAACAAAGGGCTTGATAATATTTATCTGCTCATCTGTCAATGCTGTTCCTAGAGGTGCTACTGCATAGTTTATTCCGCACTGGTGATAAGCAATGCAGTCCATGTAGCCTTCACAAAAAATAACTTTCTTATGTTCCCTGATTGCTTGCTTTGCAAAATTAAAAGCATATAGGGTATTACCCTTCTTATATTGAATTAAATCGCCGGAGTTTAAGTATTTAGGAGACTTTTGTGGATCCCCCCGTAAAAAACGTCCCCCCATAGCAACAACGTCCCCTTTGCGATCAAAAATAGGAAACATGAGCCTGTCTGAAAAAAAGGCATAATCGGGATGTTTGGAGCTAAATAAACCTGACTTATCCAAGAATTCCTTGCTAAAATTCCGTTCGGAAAGAAAAGTCCTAAGCCATTTTCGATTCTCAGGGGAATAGCCGATTTTAAATTTTTCCAAAGTCTCACGAGTAAGGCCCCGCTTAAGGATATAGTCTAAGGCAAACTTTCCTTGTGGTGTTTCCATAAGCATAAAGTGAAAGGTCGTGGCAACCCTATTATACAAATCGATATATTCACCCTTAAGTTTTGCAAAGGAATCTTCTTTTGAAAGTTCTGCCCCAGCGTTTTTATAATGAAGAGCTACACCTGCTTTTTTGGCTAAATGTTCTATTGCATCTGGAAAGGAGAGCTTTTCCATGTCCATTATGAAATTAATAGCAGTTCCGCTTGCATGGCAGCCAAAACAATAGTAAAACTTCTTTTCAGGTGAAACACTAAAAGAAGGTGTCTTTTCATGATGGAAGGGGCAACAACCCCACCAATCATTTCCTCTTTGGCTTAGCGGAAGGTATTCCCCTACAAGAGATACGATATCAGTTTTTTCATTTACTTCATCTATTGACTCTTGGCTTATAAAACTGGACATAGATGTTAAAACCTAACGTTTGGTATACAAGAGATTCGCAGCCTTATTGTGTTCGCCAAGGGTCCTGCTAAATGTGTGGGTTCCTGCTTCTACATCGTTTAAAACAAAATAATAGTAGTCGGAAGACTTTGGCAAAGCTGCTGCGCTTAGGGAAACAAAACTAGGACAAGATATTGGTCCTGGGGGAAGGCCCGCATACTTATAAGTATTATAAGGATTGTCAATTTCTAAGTCAGCATAAAAAATGCGGTCGGGGTGAGGCTTCCCGAGAATTTCTGTAATAACATATTCTACTGTAGCACAAGATTCAAGTCCCATTCCTATCTTTAACCTATTTGAAAAAACACCAGCAATTAAAGGAGCCTCATCCTTTACCCTGTATTCTCTTTCTATGATTGAAGCTAAAGTTACCTTTTCAAAAAGTTCTTCAGGAGAAAGAGATTTTAAGGAATCTATTTGATTTATCTTGTCAAAAAAAGTATCGGCCATTTGGCAGACCAGGGCCGTAACATCTATATCCGCATTAAAATAATAGGTATCGGGGAAAAGATAGCCTTCAAATGAAGCTGCTGGTATATCGTATTTTTTTAAAAGCTTAGGAGAAGAAACTTTTTCAAGAAAATCTTGTTGAGTACAGAGCCCAGAATTTTCTAGAATTTTACTTATTTTTTTTACAGTCAGCCCTTCTGGAATGCTTACCACGATATACTCAGGCTTTGCATCTTGGATGCAAAAATATACCTCTTTTAAGGACATAGAAGAGTTTACTAAGCAAATTCCGGTTTTTAAATTAAATTGATTGCTTTTATCATAAAAGTTTAAACGAGCAGCATAATACAGGGCCTTTTGAGAGCGTATTATACCATTCTCTTCTAACTCTTGAGCAATTTGTGCAAGAGTCTGCCCTGACTGAATCTTTAACTTATATTCACTGCCATTTTCCTTAGGAGATACTGCTCCTGTAACATAAAAAAAAGCAGAAAGCATTACTGAAAACAATAATGAAAGTATTGCTAATACCCATACCCCTAAACGTATAAAAAGAGGGACTTTTTTTTTATTTTTAGATTTCAATTTCTTGACCTTCAACTGCAAGATTTATTTTTACGCCTTTTAGGGCTGTATAATCTTCATACCATCTAGCGGCCTGCAAAACTGAATGAATCTTTTTATCGCTATAGGTAGGTTCATGGTGAAAAAGATATAGATTTTTTACATGCCAAGTGTTTGCAAAATCAACAGCATAACAAAATATATTATGGCCCCAGTTAGCTTTTACAAGAGCCTCTTCACCCGTATACTGGCTGTCAAGGACCAAAACATCGGCATTTTCAAAAAAGAAATTCTTTTTGATGCTTCTGTCATAATCCCCCTGCTCTAGTTCAGCATCAGTGGCATAAATAAACTTTTTTCCATCCTCTTCAAAGGAAAAAGCATAGGAGTTTCCAGGATGCTTCATTTTCTTTGTATTGACAAGAACACCATCAACTTCAAAAGGTTCCCCTTCTTTTATTAAATGAAAGGTAAACTGATTTTTTACAGATGGCCAACAGCCGTTTTTGGGAAAGTAAGGACGACGGCTTTGTTCTTCAAGAATACGTTCAGCAGCAGGGAAAGTTGAATAAAAATCTATTTTAGTTTTGGGATTAAATGTTTGGCCAAAAAAAGGAAGGCCCTGTATATGGTCCCAATGAAAATGCGACATAAATATGCTGTAATGCCCATCTTCTGGTTGCTTTCCATTTACAGAATATTCACGAAGACCTGAACCACAATCAAGCAGAAATGTTGTATTTTTTTTTGTCCGTAGCTCTACACAAGCTGTATTACCACCTATGGTTCCAAAAATCCAAGGGGGTAAATTTGCGATAAACCTAGTCCTGCTATCTTCTGATTCTATATCTTTTGGAGTAATACGTTCAACAACAGCTGCAATTTTAGCCTGAACCTGATCAGGTGTTAGCGGAGTTGGCAAAGAGCCTCTTACCCCCCAAAAATGAATATTCACGTTAAAAACCCCTAATTAACTTTTGTTATTGGTCAGCTCTAAAAGCGTAATATCTAGGCATAACCTACTAGTAACTAAAAGTATAATACAAGATTTTAAAAATTTCCACAATAGGATTTTTATCGGTTAAAAAATTTAGAGGAAGGGAATTATAGTAACACTTTTAGAAAGAAGTCATTTCTTCAATGTAAAAAAAAAGTGTTAAAAGAAACACTCTT
>CAJOQA010000195.1 GCA_905236465.1 uncultured Treponema sp. | reverse complement strand
GTATGTATGAGTTTGTCAGCATTGCTACCGGTATAGAAAAATTCAGCAAGGTCAAAAAGAGCCTTACGCAGGTGAAGCCTAGTGCCTTTGATATCAGGTTGAGGTTTATAGCAAAAATGTTGGGGCAGTCCATGGAAAAGATTTGGCTTCCTGCAATAATCATAACAAAGTAGACCGCTACAAAACTTAGGAAAGCAGAGCCTCCGATTATTATCTTCGACAAAGTATCTGCTATCCGATATTTTGACTTTTTCTTTTCTATGACAATTATGTTGCTGTGGTAATCAATTCCCTTGTAGTATATGCCACCTAAAAAAAACGCTTGTATCCTTGCAGGGGCAAAATTATAGAAAGCGTAGCCTGCGATGGCAGAAAAGCTTGCAATAGGTAAGTGATTGAGAACTTCTTTTGCAATGTTTGCCATGTTAAAATCAGTCAGGTCATATATGCTTATGATACCTAATCCGATAAAGCCTGTTATTATACTGGAACCTGCAACATACAAAAGCAGTTTTGCAGGAGATTTAAACCAACCCCTTCGTAAAGGAATTGCCGTCAGGAGCGCTGCAACTAGAAAAATGAACAGTACATATGATTCATTTATGTTACCTGTCAAAATAACAATGAGAAAGAAAATAAATTCAAGGAGGACTCCTGCAATCGGCCCGCAAAGGACGGAAAGAATGATTATAGGAAGCCCGACAATGGTCTTTTGTGGGAAAGATCCCATTATGACAAGCTGAAGCACAAAAGCTATACCCAAACTTATAAGAGTTGACCTGATATATTTGTGAAGTAAGTGTCTTGGAAAAATAAAGTCCATACAATGATTGTAACCCGAAAAAAAGGACTTATCAAGTTATAGTTTAAAACAAAAAAGAGGTTGCATTATGCAACCTCTTGACTGAGCCATTGCAGACTCGAACTGCAGACAGCCGCCTTAAAAGGGCGGTGCTCTACCACCTGAGCTAATGGCCCATCCTTCATTTGTGAAGTAATAGTACTATATAATAACTAAAAGAAAATGTCAAGCACTTTTGCCAAGAAAAGTGCTTTTTTTTATAATTTTTTTAGTAAGACTCTGCCAAACTGTCAATGGCATCATTAGCCATTTCACAGTATTCTTCAGGAAGCCCTGTCTGTGCAATTATAGACTTAAGATTGTCCCACTTAATCTCTGAAATATAGGAATCAAGCTGGTCCTGATCGCTTAAGTCAACTTCACCAGATGGGAGTTTTACGGAAGAAGTCGGAGCAATGCCCACTTCATAGGCTAAGCTTATAAGCTTCTTTTCTAACTGAACTACAGAGAAATCTGCAGAACCCTTGTTGCCCTTTGTTTTTATTTCGGCAGAAACTGCCATGTTAAAGGTTTCTAGTTCTGGTCTTGTAAATGTAAACTTACAGTCTAGTTTTCCATTTTTAGCTGCTGCGGCGTCAAATTTGTCCACTGTAAATTCAAGACTGTCTACTTCTGGTAGTCCGTATATGACAAAGTCTCCGCTGTAAACGTCCCCCTTTACTGTTCCATTTCCTTCTAAAGAGAGTGTGGTTCCGCCAGGGCCAAATTCTGTTATATATTCAAACTTATCCTTTTCCTTTGCAAAGCGGTAGTTGTAAAATTCATCTCCTGCAAATGAAATTGTGCGCCCGCAGATGTTGTCCTTTGAATCAACATAAAGGGTCATCTCAATTTTAGAATCCTCAAAATCCTCTTCCTCAAGCTCCTCTTTTATGTCCATAATGGTTTCGACAAAAGAATCATAAAAATCTTCTGATTCCCTTATTCCATAATTGGAAAGCTTGCTAAGCATATCACAGAATTCTTTGATTGTTGCATCTTTTTGTATAAGGTCAAGTTCTTCTGCAATCAGGTTCTTCAGGTTTTCACCTTCAATTGTAACATCAAGTTTTGTTACTTCCTGACTTATATTGTTAGCAGTCATGCTTGCCTTGTCAGTTCTTTCAACCTGAGTTGCATATTTAAAATATGTTTCTGTATATGCTTTTACTGATTTTTCAGCTTGGGCATAGTCTGGCAAAATATTCAGGATTTTTGCGTAAATAGCGAAAAGTTCTTTAATCTCTTTAAGGTCAGATGATGAAATTCCAAGATCCTCGTATTTTGCAAAAAGATATTTGTTGTTAAGCTCCGGAATGCGACCTACAAGCTTTTCCTCGTCAATGCCCAAATTCATGTTGATTTTTGCTTTATTTAGTTTTGCGGCTAAATTTGCAACCAGCTGCTTGTCTTTAAAAGAAAAGTCACTGGTGATTTTTATATCATTGAACCAGCTAAGGTCAAAACTCTCTCCTAAACTCATTGAAGCAAGGCCAGCAAGAGCATTTTTTCCTTCATCAGAAATAGAAAGGGTAAGGTCAAGGTTTTCCTTAAAACCATTAGCCAATTTTTTTGTATCTGAATAACCAGCCTTGTACCCCTTAAGGCCTGCATCAATTCCCTTCATTTCCACAAACTTGTAATATTCCGCCGGTGTCTTTTTCCCGCAAGCCAAAGTAACGGTTGCAACAATAAGTGACATGGCAAGCAAAGCAACTTTACCCACCTGCTTTTTTAAACTTTTCATATATAACTCCTTATAATATGATACAAAGGAGTATTATATTGAATTTGGGGTAATAGTCAAGTGTGGGGGAGAGACTGTCTAAAAATTAGGGAATTTACAAAATAAACATAACGTAGTAAAATTCAGATATGGGATATATAGTAGGAGAAGACAGGAAGCAGAATCTGTTGTTT
>CAJOQA010000194.1 GCA_905236465.1 uncultured Treponema sp. | reverse complement strand
TTTCAATTGGCTATGAGTTGGGGGCTTCTGAAATTCTTGCTATGTTGGAAGATGGAGGGATCCCACCCCTAAAAAAAGATAGGGGGGAAAATGCTCCCTTGATAATAGCAGGAGGTTGCGGTGTAACTAATCCGGCCCCTTTTAGTGATTTTTTTGATGCAATTATGATAGGAGAAGCTGAAGCTGGTCTTTTTCAAATGGTTGAAGAATTAGCTTTGCTAAAAAAACAAAAAGCTTCAAGACAAGAAAAATTAAGATTAATATCAGAAAAATCTTTTATATGGACAGAAGAAAAAGCTTTGCAGAAAAAGATTGCTTATAGGGCTATACAAAATAATTTTGGCCTAGTTCCTGCTGTTGAGTCTGCATTTCCGCTTCCTGTTATAAAGCCTATTCAAGATCATGGTGTTGTGGAAATAATGAGGGGCTGTCCAAATGGCTGTCGTTTTTGCCATGCAGGCATTTATTACAGACCCGCTCGAGTAAAAAATTTAAAACTTATCGTTCAAGAAGTGGATCATCTTGTTTTTGACTGTGGCTACCGTGAAATAAGCTTAAATTCTTTGTCGTCCGCTGATTTTCCTGATGTTGCAGGGCTCTTAGACTTTATGAACGAAAGATATAAGGGCTATAATGTTTCTTTCCAACTTCCTTCTCTTAAAGTGAATAGCTTATCTTTACCCATACTTGAAAAATTATCTCAAGTTAGAAAAAGTGGCCTAACCTTTGCTGTTGAAACTCCCGATGAGTTGTGGCAATTAAGTTTAAATAAAGAAGTTTATGCGCAGCATCTTGAAAATATTATAAAAGAGGCTAAGCAAAAGGGGTGGAGCACCGCAAAGTTTTATTTTATGGTTGGTTTGCCCTTTGACTGTGAAGAGAAAAAGGAAGAAGAAGTTATTGTTGACTTTCTTCTAGATTTACAGGCAAAAACTAGAATACAATGCAATGTTAATGTAGGTGTATTTATACCTAAAGCCCATACACCTTATCAGTGGGTTAAGCAGATAAGCCCTGAACAGGCAAAAGAAAAAATCGATTATATTTATAAAAATCTTCCTCGTGGAAAATTTAAGTTAGGCCGCCATAATTTTGATACTACAATTTTGGAAGGATTATTTAGTAGGGGAGATAATCGGGTTGGCTCTATTATTTACAAAGCCTTTAAAAAGGGCTGTCGATTTGATGCATGGGATGAGCATCTAAGGGAAAATATGCCAATCTGGGAAGATGTCTTTAATCAATCTGACTGGGATGTAAAGCAATGGATTTTTCGGGATTGGTCACTAGATGAAACGTTACCTTGGGATAGTGTAAGCCTTGGACCTGGAAAATCTTTTTATAAAAGAGAATGGGAAAAATCAATAAGTCATACACTTACAAAAACTTGCATGAATAAGTGTGATCATGTGTGTGGTGTTTGCTCTCCTAAAACAAAAGTAGAAGTGTACGACAAAATCAAGGTAGATTCTGTATTAGATAGTCTAGAAAACCAGACGGTTTTACACCCTAGAGAGCATCCTAGCAGTAATATTCCTGTCTTGTATAGGGTTATTTTTACATTTTCCCGTGTAAATGGGGGCGAATATACTGCCTATCTCTCGCAAGTAGAAATTTTTCACAAGGCTATTTTGCGTACAGGTCTTCCATTTGTCTTTACATCTGGTTTTAATCCTCTGCCAAGGCTAGAATTTGCAAGTGCAATGGCCCTAGGTATTCCTTCTTATGAAGAAGTTGCAAGCGTTTGCCTTTATAGTCCCCTAGGTGAAGATGAATTTATTTTAAAAATGAATAGGGCGCTTCCTTACTATCTTCAAGTTGACAAAGCCATGATATTCCCTGTTACAACCTTACGAAAGCGGGAATCGTTGAGTAGTGGTCTATGGGGTGGTTTGTATTTATATACTCTTAAAAAATCCTTTCCTGCAAAAGAATTTTTTGACCATCTCTTAGCTGGTCAAGAGTTACAAGGTTATAGATTTACAAACTCTGATAACTATATGAATTTAAATTCTATTTCCGAAGCAGAAAACCATGAGTTTTGTTTGTCTAGGGAAAAAAGGAACCAATCTTTTGTTGCCCAGTTACCTGTAAGTGATAAAGCGTTTAGAAGCCAAATGGAATCTTTTTTTAGCGCTAAGTGGTACGATATTGCCGATGTCGTAAAACTTCGTACTTTAGCAAAAGGTTCTATAACTGGCTGGACTGCAAATGATGAGGAGAATTGGAGAAATAATAGTAAAAACTTTATAAAAGACACATCTCTTATTGGGAGGGATGATGATATAGTTTCTTATATGGATCTTTATGCCCGGATTGCTCAGGTTAATAAGGATTTGCTAAGTAAAAAAGAAGACCTAAATTTAAAACGCCAGGCCTTCTATAAAGAGCATCCTGATTTACGTGCAAAAAGGGATAAGTAGGGGATTCCTGAAAGTAACCAGTCTGTGTGTGGTGTATTAGTAAGATTACATTATTAGGTAGACAGAATATACATTGTATTTTGTTATTCCCCCTGTATCTTTTATTTGATACAGGGCTAAGGCAGGCCAGCTTACAAGAGTTGTTCTAACTTTTCTTTTATAAAATTACTTTTAGATTCCAAATCTATTGTATCTGTTTGCAATAAAAGCTGATTTGGCTTAGCAGGATCAAGTTTTACTCTTCCAGAAGAAGTTTTTATCAGGCGCAAAACTTTATCAATATTAAGCTTTGAAACTTGGCTAAATTCAATTCTAACTAAGCCTTTTTTTTCTCTTAAAGATGAAATAGACATCTTATTGCATATAATCCGTATTTTTGCAAGGCTCAAAAGGCTTTGCACTTGGGCTGGCACAGGACCAAATCTGTCGTAAAGCTCATTCATTACGCCTTCAAGTTCTGCTTGCTCTGTTATTCCTGCTATATGCTTATACATTTCCATTTTAGTTTGAGTTTCTGGAATATATGAATCAGGAATAAAACCTGTATACTCAAGTTCCAAAAGAACTTCCTCTGGTGCTTTCCAATCGCTATTGCTAAGCCGCTCTATAGCTGCATTCAATAGAGACAGGTACATTTCAAAACCAACTGCGTATACTTCTCCGCTTTGGTCCTTGCCTAATAAGTTTCCAGCTCCCCTTATTTCCATATCTTTCATTGCAATCTTGAATCCTGAGCCCAATTCAGTAAAATCAGATATAACTTGAAGCCTTTTCATTGCAACTTCACTTAATGCTTTATTTTCAGGGTAAAATAAGTAGGCATATGCTTTTCTATCACTTCTACCAACCCGTCCTCTTAGTTGGTAAAGTTGACTTACACCATACATATCAGCCCTGTCGATTATTATTGTGTTTACATTAGGAATATCAATTCCATTTTCAATAATTGTAGTAGCAACTAAAATATGGAAACCTCCCATCTTAAAACGGCGGAAAATATCATCAAGTTGTTCACTAGTCATCTGCCCGTGGGCAACTTCAACAAGCATTTCTGGAACTATATGCTCAATTTTGCTCCGCATCTGCTCAAGAGTCTCAACCCTATTATGAAGGAAAAAAACTTGACCGCCTCTTTCAACCTCACGTCTTATAGCTGTGGCGATTTTTTCTTCGGAATAGGACTCTATAACGGTTTCAATTGGTTGCCTATTTTGCGGTGGTGTCGTTAAAAGAGACATATCCCTTATTTTCAAAAGGCTCATGTGTAAAGTTCTAGGAATTGGTGTCGCACTCATTGCAAGACAGTCTATATTAGTTTTAATTTCCTTTAATTTCTCTTTATCTTTTACACCAAACCTTTGCTCTTCATCTATAATTAAAAGCCCTAAATCCTTATAGATAACATCCTTTTGTAGAATTCTGTGGGTCCCGACCAAAATGTCAATCTCTCCGTTTAAGAGTTTTTTAAGAACTTTCTTTTGTTCTGAAGTGGAAACAAACCTAGATAATTCTGCTATTTGGACTGGAAAATTCTTAAACCGTTCAAGGCAGTTTTCATAATGCTGCTCTGCAAGTATTGTAGTAGGAGCTAAAAACGCAACCTGTTTTCCTCCCATAACAGCTTTAAAAGCTGCCCTCATAGCAATTTCTGTTTTTCCGTATCCTACATCACCACAGACTAGCCTGTCCATGGGTTCCGCTTTTTCCATGTCCTCTTTTATTTCTTGGCTTGCCTTAAATTGATCTTGTGTGTCTTCGTAGGGAAACGCTGCTTCAAAAGCTGCTTGCCATTCTGTATCTTTGGGAAAGGCATACCCCCTAGAGGCTTTTCGTTTTGAATACAAGTCTATGAGTTTTTGAGCTATTTCCTCAACTTTTTTCTGGACTTTTGCCTTTCTAGAAGCCCAGCTTTTTGACCCAATAAGATCAAGCCTTGGTTTTTCATTTTCACTACCAATATAACGCTGTACCATGTTTACCTGTTCAATGGGTACAAAGGCAATCTCTGAATCAGCGTATTCTAGCTTTATATAGTCCCTCTCTGTACCCATTGATTTGACCCTTTCTATACCCTTAAAGAGGCCGATACCATAGTTTACATGGACAATATAATCTCCTGGGGACAGTTCCACAAATGTATCTATGGGTTTGGATACAGCTTTTCGTAATGATTTTGGGGGACGTTTTTTGTTCCCAAATATTTCATTTTCTTGAATAACTAATATTTTTTCATCTGCAATAGAAAAACCTTCTGTTATTGCAAGCGGAAAAACTGTAAGCGGGTATACAGTAGGATCTGAAGGGTCAATTTCTATAAATTCTTTTACAACTTCTTTTATCCTAAGGGCTTGGTTTGCATTATCTGCAAAAATATATATATGCCAGCCTTCTTTTTGCAGATTGCTGATATGTTCCTTAAAATAAGTGATAT
>CAJOQA010000193.1 GCA_905236465.1 uncultured Treponema sp. | reverse complement strand
TACGCAAAGAGCCGCACTTTCTGAAGGAAAGAAGCCTTCAAAAATTTCACGGTAGTAATACTCTTCTTTTGTAACAGGAGTGTTTACAGGAAAGCGACGATGCCTTTGGGCAAACTCATTGTCGCTTACCTTTTCTGCAGTCATTTCCTTTAGGGTATCAATCCAAGAGTAGCCAACGCCGTCGCTGAACTGCTCTTTTTGTCTCCAGCAAATGTCAGCGGGCAGCAAATCCTCAAAGGCCTTTCGCAAAATCCATTTTTCTATTCTGAAAGAACCGTCCGCTAATTTTATGCACATTTTGTCTTTGGGGTTCAAGTTCATGGCCGTGTCCACGAATTCTTTGTCTAGGAAGGGAACCCGGCCCTCAACTCCCCAGGCAGCTAAGGACTTATTAGCTCGTAAACAGTCGTATAAGTGCAGCTTGCTGATTTTGCGGACTAGCTCCTCATGAAATTCTTTTGCGTTAGGGGCCTTGTGAAAGTAGAGGTAGCCGCCAAATAATTCGTCACTGCCTTCTCCGCTCAAGACCATTTTTATTCCCATAGCCTTTATTGCCCTGGCCAGCAAGAACATGGGGGTTGAAGCCCTTACAGTTGTAATGTCATACGTTTCGGTATGGTAGATTACATCAGGCAGGGCATCAAGGGCTTCTTGAATTGTGAAATGAATTTCATGGTGAACTGTCCCAATAAAATCAGCGGCCTTTTTTGCAGCAATCAAATCAGGGGAACCTTCAAGCCCTATAGCAAAAGAATGCAACTGTGGCCACCAGGCAGGATTTTTATCACCTGATTCAACACGCATTTTTGAAAACTTTTGCGTTACCGCTGCAATTATAGAAGAATCAAGCCCACCAGAAAGAAGAACTCCATAAGGAACGTCACACATCAGCTGTCTTTTTACAGCAGCCTCCAGTGATTTTCGTACGCCTAAAATAACGTCCTCTGCTACAACTTTTCCTTTATCATCACAAGCAACTTTTGCTGACTGAACGTTTTCATAATCCTGCCATTTCCTATTGTAGTAGCAAACTGATTTTTGTCCTGACAAAAAGTAGGAACCTCTTGGAAACTCTTCGATAGTTATGCAAACTCCTTCCAGGGCCTTCAACTCGCTTGCTACATAGTAGTGTCCGGCTTTATCCCAGCCCTGATACAGGGGGATTATTCCTATGTGGTCACGCCCAATCAGGTAAATGTCTTTTTTTGAATCGTAAAGGGCAAAGGCAAAAATTCCGTTTAAGTCCTCAAGAAAATCTACACCCTTTTCCATATAAAGGGGAATTATAACCTCGCAGTCACTTTGTGTCTTAAACTTGTATGTTCCTTCATACCTTTTGCGTAAGTCCTTGTGGTTATAAATTTCTCCGTTAACTGCAAGAATTATTGTGTTGTCTGTGCTAACAAGCGGTTGCTTTCCAGAAAAGGGGTCTACTATGGCAAGTCTTTCGTGGCTTAAAATAGCATTAGTACCTGTGTAAACCCCACTCCAGTCAGGGCCCCTATGCCTGATTTTTCGGGACATCTGCAAAACCTGACTACGGATTTGGCTATTCAGCTCATCTTTCAGTCCCTGCCCGATTGGCTTAGAACCAGAGTTCAAATCAAAAGCACCAACAAAACCACACATATATTTCCTCCAAGGACATTTAAAAATAAAAAAGGTATCTGCTTAAAAATTAGGACATAGCTAACCCTTAAGCAGACACCTTTGTCTCAAGTAAAAATACTACTAACAGAAACTTTTGTCAACTGCTATGGTATTTTCTCTTAACCTTTAGCGTAGTTGTAGTTTCCAAGGGACTTTCAAGAAGCGTTACTTTTGTAATCCGCTGGTAAGGCAAAAGTTTGCGGTTTATTTTGTTAACAATATGTTCCATTCTTTCTTTAGCAATTAGACTTGCGCCAGGAGAACTTCTTTCCATTTTTATTTCTGCATAAAAGTCATCGCTTGGATAAACAAGGGCTTCCAATTCTTCAGATCTTGTGTCCTTATTGGCTATGTAACCTTGCACCGTAATCTGAGCAATATCCGTTTCCAACTGAAATGCATCTTCAATTTCTTCAGGGTAAACATTTTTACCACCTTCGGTAACTATCATATTTTTAACCCTGCCAGAAAGCATCAGGTAATTTTCCTTATCCAACCAGCCAAGGTCTCCTGTCTTAAAAAAGCCATCAGGGGTAAAGACCTTTGCTGTTTCTTCTTCCATCTGATAGTAGCCCTGCATTACCATCGGCCCTTTTACCGCAATTTCACCAATACCTTCTTCGTTGGGGTTAAGAATTTTCATCTCCATGTGCCCTGCGAAATAAGAGCCTACACTCTTTATTTTAAAATGCTCTATAGGATTTAAGGCTATAATAGGAGAAGTTTCAGTAAGACCATAACCTTGAACAAAATTGATTCCCATTTGGTTGAAAAAACGAAAAACACTTTTTGCAAGGGGCCCTCCTCCACAAATTGCAATGCGGACTTTTGAAATTCCTGCCTTTTCCAGAATAGACGAAAAAATCTTTTTTCCTGGATTTAAGTGAAAGACTTTTCGGCAAAAGTAGGAGAATGACATAAGGCAACGGATAAATGCGTAAGCAAGCAGTCCCTTTCCTTTTATTCCTTTTATTATTCCAGAAGCAAGTTTATTAAACAAAAGAGGAACACCCAAAAGCATTGTAACATTTCCTTCTTTTAACTCCCTGACCATTCTGCTAGAAGCCATACTTTTACCAAACACAATTTCGCTTCCAACAGAAAGTCCCTCTATAAAAACAGCTTGCATAGTATAAGCATGGTGAATTGGAAGAAGAGCATAAAAAACGTCTGTATAGTAGAGCTTCATATTCTGCTGAGCAATATAGGCATCACTTACAAGATTTTTGTGGCTTAGCATAACCCCTTTGGGTTTCCCTGTAGTTCCACTTGTAAAAAGAATTGTAGCAGTATCTTCTAACAAAACCTGCGACAGTTGGCATTGTGGAGCTTTTAGATTATAAACATAAGTGTCTGCGAACTTTGGACTTAGCGAATAGACTGAAAAATCCTGTGGCTTAGAGATGTAGTATGGGTACTTTTCTTCATCAACAAAGAAAAGCTTTGGTTTAGCTGTTGCAAGAAGATTTTCTTGTTCACTATTATGAAGGGCGTAGTCAAGGGGGCAAATTATTGCTCCGGCAAACAAGGATGCTAAATAAACACTAGCCCATTCAGGAGAATTTTTTCCAGTAACAGCAATTCTGTCTCCTTTTTGTATTCCCTGCCCCATAATCCAATAGGCAAGGTCTTTTACTATTTTATAAACTTGAGAATAGGTTAAGGTATTTTTTGCAGCAGCAGTGCCTTCAAAATCAGTAAAGCAGGCTCGTTCAGGAACCCTGTCAACTGAAATTTCAAACATTTCAGGTACAGTAGGCCATTGTCCCTTGTAAAGTTTTCCTTTATAGGGCTTTATAATCAAAGTAGGGTCATAATTTTTCAAAGGATTCATAAATAAAGTATAAACCACAATCAGCCATAACTCAAGAAAAATTATACTCACCACACCTCTTTCATGCCAAAACTTAAAGCGTCATGGACGGCGCGTCTCACCACCTGCAGATTTGCCTTCGCAAATCTGCAATCCAAAAAAAAATCCAGGATGGATTTTTTTTAGCCATGTCTTGACACCTGTAGCCCTTAACTTGACACTATTCTTTACAAGTTCTATAGTAAAGGAAACAAGCCCTCAAGGGAGAACCGGTATGGAAAATCAAGAAAAAGAAGCCCTACAAAAAGAGATCAGGCGGCTTTGCGAAGAAAAAGATGCAGTCATCTTAGCCCACTACTACACAAGGCCAGAAGTCCAGGAAATTGCAGATTACACGGGAGACTCGTTTTACCTTGCAAAAGTAGCAAAATCAGACAGCCACAAAACCATTGTCTTTTGCGGAGTAACCTTTATGGGGGAAAGTGCAGCCATACTTAATCCCCAAAAGCAAGTTATTATGCCTTCTGCTCAAGCTGTATGCCCCATGGCCCTTATGGTAAGCAAAGAAGACATAAAAAAAGTTAGGGAAACTTACGAGGATTTAGCTGTAGTCTGCTACATAAATTCTATGGCAGATATTAAGGCACTTTCAGATATCTGCGTAACCTCTTCAAATGCAGTAAAAATAGTTAGGGGACTTCCCAACAAGAACATTTATTTTATTCCAGACAACAACTTAGGTGCCTTTGTTGCAGAGCAAGTTCCTGAAAAAAATATAATCTTAAACCCCGGTTACTGCCATGTTCACACAAGCATTGCGGAATCAGAAATTTCATCCCTTTTAAAAAAGCACCCCCAAGCAAAAATCATTGCCCACCCTGAATGTAGGAAAGACATTTGCAGTCTTGCAGATTTTTTAGGTTCAACGAAGGAACTAATCGAATTTGTTAGGGACGATTCAGCTGCAGAATACATAGTCTGTACAGAAGAGGGAGTCCTCTTTAATATGAATAAGGTGGCCCCAAATAAAAAGTTCTACTTTGCAACTACATCAATCTGCCCAAACATGAAAAGAATTACGCTTGGCAATATAAAAGAAAGTCTTTTAGGAAATGGAACGCTTGCCCTTGTTGACGACAAACTTAGAAAAGCCGCGCAAGTTCCCCTTGAAAAAATGCTGGAGGCTGCAAAAAAATGAAAAGTATTAAAAGTGACCTTGTGATTGTAGGTAGCGGAGTTGCAGGCCTTTACTGTGCGCTCAACATTCCTAAAGATAAAAAAGTACTCATTATAACTAAGTCAGAAAAAGAAGAATGTGATTCTTATCTTGCTCAAGGCGGAATTTGCATGTTAAAAGATGATTCGGATTATGATTCATACTTTAAAGATACAATGGCGGCCGGCCACTTTGAAAATAACAGGAAGTCCGTTGAGATAATGATTAAATCTTCCCAGGAAGTAATAAAGGACCTTATTTCTTACGGGGTAGATTTTGAGCGCGACAGTGACGGCAAGCTGAAATTTACAAGGGAAGGGGCGCATTCTTCCCCAAGGATTCTTTTTCACCAGGATATAACCGGTGAAGAAATAACTAGCAAGCTACTTGCTGCGGTCCAAGCCAGCCCCAACATACGCATTGAAGAAAATGTATGTATGATAGACATAATTGAAGATGAAAACCAGTGCAAGGGAATTGTAGCAGTTTGCCCTATGGAGTCAAACTTAGCAGAATCTGCCATTTCTTACACAAAAGAGGGCAGGGCACTTGTTCTGCTCGAAGCTGCTAACACAGTATGGGCTTGCGGTGGTATAGGGGGGCTCTTTCAACATTCAACGAATTACCCCCAGCTGACAGGGGATGCCCTTGCAATAGCCTTAAAGCACAAGATTCCCCTGCAAAACCCTGACTATATCCAGATTCACCCCACAACCCTCTTTAGCAAGAAGAAGGGGAGGTCTTTTTTAATCAGCGAAAGCGTGCGGGGGGAAGGTGGCATCCTGCTAGACAAAAATTTCAACCGCTTTACCGATGAACTGCAACCCAGAGATGTAGTTACAAAAGCAATCTATAAGCAGATGGAAAAAGATTCCAGCGACCACGTTTGGCTTTCTATGGAAAGAATTCCAGTGGAAGAAATTAAGAATCATTTCAGTCACATATACGAGCATTGCTTGCAAGAAGGTTTTGACTGCACAAAAGAAGCAATTCCCGTAGTTCCTGCCCAGCATTATTTTATGGGTGGTGTAAAAGTGGACGAATGGAGCCGCACCAGCCTGAAATGCCTTTACGCTGCGGGGGAAACTTCTTGTAACGGGGTTCACGGAAAAAACAGGCTGGCCAGCAATTCCCTTTTGGAAAGCCTAGTCTTTGCAAAGAGGGCTGCAAAAAAAATCAGTCTGGATTCTTCGGCTTTGACTAATGAAAATAACATTAAAATTGCTTTAGATTCTTATTTTGACACAGAAAAAGTTTTTGAAGGCTACAAAAGCTCAGTATTAAAAGAAATTGACAGAGTGAGGAAAATACATGAACAGCATATCGCTTAAATTAAATGCGGATCCCCTGATTTTAAGTGCCCTTAGGGAAGATATTTCTAGTGAAGACGTTTCAACAAACGCAGTGATGCCTGTTGCTGTCCTGGGGCAGGTTCAGTTGATTGCCAAGCAGGCAGGGATAATTGCGGGGCTTTCGGTTTTTGAACGGGTTTTCTACCTGCTCGATTCAGCAAGCAAGTGTACTTTTAACGTAAAAGATGGGGATAAAGTTGAAAAGGGGCAGCTTTTGGGAACAGTTACGGGTGATATCCGCGTTCTTTTGTCAGGGGAGCGGACAGCCCTAAACTACCTGCAAAGAATGAGCGGCATTGCCACCTGCGCAAATGAAACCGCCCGCCTACTAGAGGGGACAAAAATAAAACTGCTTGACACCAGAAAGACCACCCCCAACAACCGCATCTTTGAAAAGTATGCGGTAACAGTTGGTGGGGGAGCCAACCACCGCTATAACTTGTCTGATGGGGTGCTTTTAAAAGACAACCACATAGATGCGGCGGGCGGCGTTGGCAAAGCGATAAAGGCAGCCAAAGACTATGCCCCCTTTGTCCGCAAAATAGAAGTAGAAGTTGAAACCCTTCAGCAAGTGCAGGAAGCAGTGGAAGCAGGGGCAGATATCATAATGCTAGACAACATGAGCCATTCAGATATGGAAGAGGCCATGAAAATTATAAATGGACGGGCCGAGGTAGAGGTTTCTGGCAACGTAACCAAAGAAAACATTGCCAAACTTGCAGATCTTGGTGTAGACTATATTTCAAGCGGGGCTCTTACCCACTCAGCTCCAATTTTGGATTTATCTCTTAAACATTTAAAACGTATTTAAGGATTATGCAAAAGCTTTCAGGAAAAGACAGACGGTTAAAAATATTAGAAAAGCTCTCCTCATCTGAAAAGGCCATAACTGGTAGCGCCTTAGCAAAGGAATTTGGAGTTTCCAGGCAGGTTATAGTAACAGACATTGCCTTAATAAAGGCCACTAAGCCTGAGCTTATTTCTACAAGTTCAGGCTACAAACTGATGGAATCGCAGCGAAACGTTCGCATTTTTAAGGTTAAACACAGTAATGAGGAAACTGCCGACGAATTGCAGACAATCATTGACTTAGGGGGTAACGTAATAGACGTGTTTGTGGAGCACAAGATTTATGGTACAATCAGAGCCCCCCTAAACATACAGTGCAAGCGGGATATAGAAAATTTCATGGCTGACTTACAAAGCGGAGTATCCACACCCCTTATGAGTATCACACAAGGCTATCATTTTCACACAATTGAAGCAAGGTCAGAGGCAATTCTTGACGATATAGAAGATAGCCTTAAGAAAAAGGGCTTTTTAATACAGAGTCAGAAAAAATCCGTTGTATGGGAAGCTAAAAGTTATGGAATTGCCTTGCCAAAGTGATTTTTCTGGTGTAAACTATTGATAGTATCACTATCAGCAAAGGAGTCTGCCATGCAAAAGATAATAAAATACCTGTTACTGCCTTTACTCTTTATTGCAGTAGTCCAGTTAAGCTCATGCACAACAGAAGAAGAGCAGGCAATAATCTATTTGGATTCTGACTGGGAATATAGCCGAACAGACCCTTTTGTACGAGAAGATTTTGATACGGCAAGAGATGAGATGCTTTCGCAGCTTGAACACTTTTTACCGGAGTTTAAGGGCTATGTGTGGCTTAGAAAAACTTTTACTCTACCGCAGGAGCTAAAAAACAAGGATTTGGGTTGTTTTATGGGGCGCATCACCTTTGCTGATGAAACATGGGTAAATGGAGTGCTTATAGGAAAAACTGGCAATTTTCCCCCTTACGAATTTTCTGCTTGGAACAAGGCCCGATACTACAATCTGCCACAGGGAATTCTGAATTCCCACGGAAGCAACACACTTTTAGTAAAAATCTGGGTTGACGGCGAGGGGTCTATAGCTTCAAATCCCTTTATTTCAACCATGAAGTATGCAAAGTCAAAAGCAGACTTTTCTAATTTCTGGAACAGCCAAATTCAGCTGATTTTTGCTTTCTTTATGTTAGTTATAGGCCTTTACTATATCTTCATGTACATAAAATGCCCCCAGGAAAAGGCAAACCTTACTTTCAGCTTTATAAACCTGATTTCAGCCTGCTATCTTTCAGTTTTCTACTACACGGAACTTCCAGGTTTTATGGAAGCAAACTTTTCATGGCTTATCTACCAAAAGGTATTCTCTTCCGGCTTAATCTACCTTTTGCCCTTCCTTGTAACCACCTTCATAAACTCTTTCATAGGCAGAAGAGACAATTTTATAGTCCTCACAATCCGCACCATCTTGGTTTTAGCCCCCGTGGTCATGGTCTTGCTCTGCCCAACGTACTACAGCCTGCACCTTCTGCACTCAAAGCTACAGCTCTTGCTTGCACTTCCCATGCTCTACATACTTGGCATCCTGATTGTAAACGCAGCGGCAAGAAAAAAAACAGAGGCCCTGCAAATTCTCATAGGCTTTTCCCCTCTAGTGCTTTCTGTTATCCTGGACTTAATTATCCACGGAATGTTGCAGATTAACAATTTCCCCTATGTATCTTCTATGGGCTGGCAACTTGTCATTGTCACATTGCTTTTTGTCATGGCAAACCGCTTTGCTAACTCGCGGAAACAAGTTGAGGATTTGAACCGAACCCTTGAGCAGAAGGTAGAAGACCGCACCAAGGATCTAGCTGAATCTAACAAGAACCTTTCAGAAACAAATGCCCACTTGAACGAGGCCAACGAAAAACTCAACGACGCCAAGATAAAGGCAGACCGTGACATGAGGCTTGCTGTCAACGTACAGAACAGTTTCTACCAGAGTTTTATTCCTGCACTTGAAGGCTGGGAAATAGCATATTCCTTTAATCCTGCGGCAGGTGTTTCCGGCGACCTCTACGACTTCTTCTATTCAGGTAATAAATTCTTAGGATTGGGACTTTTTGATGTCTCAGGTCACGGCATTGCATCAGGCTTAGTCACAATGCTTGCTAAGACAGTAATTGACCGCAAATTTAATGAAGGTTTAAGAAAACCTTTAAACAAGGTGATGTCTGAAATAAGCAACAGCATCGTAGAAGAAAAGGGAGATATTGAAAACTACCTTACCGGTGTTCTTCTTCGCGTTGTGGGCGACAGGGTTGAATTTATAAACGCAGGTCATCCAACGGTATTCTATCGCACTGCAAAGACAGGAAAGATTGTCAGCGTAGAAGTTCCCGAATCTTCAGGCCAAGGGGCAAGCGGTGGCATAATAGGTATAGGTGGCCTTGACCCTGAGTTTAAGACTGTGGCCTTTAGCATGAAAAGCGGAGACAGCATTCTCTTTTACACAGACTGTCTTTCAGAAGCCCGCAACGTAACGGGAGAGGAATACGGTTACCAAAACATCTCATCTTCTTTTGCAAGGGCAACCCTTCCTTCCGCTAAGGAAAAACTGGATTCCGTCCTTGCAGACTTCCGTGACTACACAAAGAACACAGAACTGAAGGACGATTTAACACTCATTGTGCTCCAGAAAAAATAAAGGGAACTTGAAAAACTATGCGGTTTTAAAGCGGCGAACATCTGAGCCTAATTGCGTTACATTAGTATCCAGCTCTTCAACGCACTTATCTAGTTGCATACCGCTTTTCACTACGCTTTGGGCGTTCTCTGACATAGCTGCCATGCTATTGCGTACGGCATCAAGGGAATCTTGCAACTTGCCCATCTCATCAAGAACATGGGAGCTACCTTCAGACATTTTTACTGATGCCTCGCGTACACTGCCAGCAGTTTCATCCATGCCGGAAAGCGAATGTATAACGTTCCGTGAGTTTTCATTTTGGACCTCAAGGGCTGACCGTACCGATTGTACTAAAGTATCGGTTTCTTTTATGTGGGCAGACACACCGGAAAAGGCTGTGCTTGACTCTTGAGATGCAGAAACAATCTCGCCAATACTATCCTGAATGTTTTTTAGCTGAACACCTATTGTCTTAGATTGGCTAGAAGAGGTCTCTGAAAGTTTCCGAATTTCGTCTGCAACAACCGCAAAGCCCTTACCCGCTTCACCGGCGTGGGCAGCTTCAATTGCGGCGTTCATAGCGAGAAGGTTTGTCTGACT
>CAJOQA010000192.1 GCA_905236465.1 uncultured Treponema sp. | reverse complement strand
TTAGGGGCAGTGGAACGCCCTCTGCGTATAGTTGACCAGTGGACCTACCATAACCGCCTTTACAGGGCTGCAAACTTTGTTTCTGGAATGCCAAACCTTGAGCTTGTTCAGCTTACATCTTTTGGCTGCGGCCTTGATGCGGTGACCGCGGACCAGGTAGATGAAATTATGAAGAGTAAGTCCCGCATGTATACCCTTATAAAAATAGACGAGGGGTCAAATCTTGGGGCTGTGCGTATAAGGATTCGGTCTCTTATTGCCGCTGTAAAGGCAAGGCAGCGGAACCCAAAGAAGCTAGAGAAAAAATCGGCCGCTTACCAGCGCACGATATTTACAGAGGAAATGCGCAAGGAAAACTATACGATTATAGCACCCCAGATGTCTCCTATACATTTTAGGCTTTTGCAAAAGGCCTTCCAGTATGCGGGCTATAATTTAGTGATTCTTGATGCAGTTGACCCAAAAGCTGTTGATACAGGGCTTAAGTTTGTAAATAATGATGCCTGCTATCCTTCTATTTTGGTTGCGGGGCAGCTGATAGAAGCCTTGCAGTCAGGTAAATATGACTTAAACAAGACAGCCCTGCTTATTACCCAAACAGGAGGTGGTTGTAGGGCCACAAACTACATTGGCTTTATCCGCAGGGCTTTAAATGATGCCGGCTGGTCCCACATACCTGTTATTTCTTTAAATGCCCTTGGTATGGAGAAAAATCCAGGCTTTACCTTTACGGCAGGTCTTGTTCACCGGTCTATGATGGCAGCTTTTATAGGCGATTTACTGATGCGAGTTCTTTATAGGGTGCGTCCCTATGAAAAAGTTCCAGGTAGTGCCAATGCCCTTTATGAAAAGTGGAACGAAAAGGCTGTAGAAATGCTTAAATCTACTTCCATTCATAAATATCGCAAATTAATTCGCGGAATTATCCGTGATTTTGACAACCTTCCAATCCTACCGGTAAAAAAGCCCCGTGTTGGTGTTGTAGGTGAAATTCTTGTAAAGTTCCATCCTACAGCCAATAACGATATGGTAAATGTTATAGAAAGGGAAGGCGCTGAATGTGTTATGCCGGATTTAATGGATTTCCTTTTCTATACTATGTCTGATGGTGTCTTTAAGTACAAGGAACTTGCATTCCCTAAGTCAGAAGAAAGAAATGCAAAGATTTTTGTTTGGGCCTTGCACCTTTACCGCAGGTATATTGAAAAATGTCTTAAAAAATCAAGACGTTTTGATGCCCCTAACAATATATGGAATATGATGGATTTAGTAGATGGCATAATCCAGACAGGAAATATTTCTGGAGAAGGCTGGTTCCTTACCGCAGAAATGGTTGAGCTTATAAAGTCTGGTGCCCCGACTATAGCCTGCGTTCAGCCCTTTGCCTGTCTTCCAAACCACGTAACCGGCAAGGGGGTTATAAAAGAGCTTCGCAAGCGTTATCCACAATCAAATATTGCTGCTATTGACTATGACCCTGGTGCTTCAGAGGTAAATCAGCTTAACCGCTTAAAACTTTTACTTTCTAATGCCCCTGTGGGCAAGAACCCTGACGAAATGGAAAACGGAAAGATTTGGACTAGCAAGGGACCTGTAGAGCCAATAATTCAATATGCGGCAGGGGCTGTCTTAGTAGATGATGACCCAGTTGATGCAAGAAACTCAATTCCAATGGCCGTAGAAAACTAAAAGCAAGCTCTAAATAACCTTGCAATTCTGCCATTTGTGATGTATAATATGCACATTATGGCAGAAACAACAATTGTAAACGATAGTCCTATTGGGCAGCATTTGGACAAGATAGCAGAAACAAAGCAAGTTTCCTATCTTGTCTTTAATAAACAAAAGATTCAGCTTGTTGCAAAAATAACTATTGGTCGCGAAACAGACAACAATATAGTTATTGACAGTAAGTTAGCAAGCCGTCACCACTGTATTATTCAAAAGATTCGTGACGAATTCTTCTTAAAAGATGAAAATTCTACCAATGGTACATTCCTGAACGGTCGCCGTATTCCTTCTGATAAATATGTAAAGTTGAATCGTGGCGATAAACTTACTGTAGGGTCTGCAAACCTAGTAATTTCCTAAAAAATGATAGGAGAGAAGTTTAGCACTGCGCAAGTTGAAAGTTTTCGCAGTCTAATAGCAGATTACACATTAGAAAAAAGTCTCCCAAAAGAAGCAGCTCTTGTTTCACTTATAGATGAGGCTATTACTTGTTTGGAAAACGAGTCTCCTTCTTACCGTCCTCGCTCTCAAGAAAAAAAAGTCGGCGGTCTGCTTGATTTTACTCATCTTGAACAAAAGCCTGTGATTTTGGTTCCCGATATTCATGCCCGTTTTGAATTTTTACCGGCTCTTCTTTCTTCCCATATATTAAAATCCTCTTCTTTAGATGTTACTGTGTTGGAAGCCTTGTGTATGGATGCTGTAAGAATTGTCTGTGTTGGTGATGTTTGGCACACAGAAAATGCTTCCTGGGGCTATGAAAGATGGCGAAATGCCTACGAAGACTGGATGAATGGCAAGGTTGCAGGACCTGACATGGTAGAGGAAATGAAGGAAAACTTTAAGGCTGTACGAACTGTTATGGCCTTAAAAAAAGCCTTTCCCTCAGCCTTTCATTTTTTAAAAGGAAACCATGAAAATATCCTTAATACTGAAGGTGGGGGCGACCATGGTTTTTTAAAGTTTGCCATGGAAGGTGAAATGGTCAGGGACTTTATAAAAGAAGTTTATGGGGATGTGTGTCTTCATCTTTTAAGTTGCTTTGAAAAAGCCCTTCCCATAGTTGCACTTTTCCCAACCTTTGGGGTAAGCCATGCTGAACCCAAAAGTGCCTACAAGAGGGAAGGTATAATCAACTATCATTCTTACCCCGATTTAATACTTAGTTTTACCTGGACTGCAAACGATGAAGCCCGTAAGGGGTCTGTTGTAAGGCAGCTACAAGAACTTGTGCCTTCTCTTCCTGCAAAAGATGCCCTTTGGTTTGCGGGGCATAGACCTGTTCCTGAAAAATACCTGCTTAGGCAAGAAGGGGCCTTGGTTCAGTTTCACAACCCTGACGAAATGAATGTTGTTCTTATAGATCCCAAAAGAAAATTCAATGTAGAAACAGACATTAAACCTATTCTAAAAAACTAGTTTCCGATCAGGTCTAGTTACCCTTTGACTGATTAAATATGGAGTTTTTATGGCAGCTACAGCTGAAATACCTAAGTATATTGGAAAGTATAAAATTGAAAAACTACTGGCCCAGGGGGGAATGGGGGCTGTTTATTTGGCTATCCATCCTTCATTACAACGGCATGTAATCCTAAAAAAACTTACCCTAAGGGCCAGTAACCCCGCAATTCGTGAACGCTTTAGGCGGGAAGCCCAGATCCTTCTGGATTTAACAAGTTCCTACATAGTTCGTATGTACGACTATTTTAGAGAAGGCCGGTCTGATTATATAGTCCTAGAGCTTGTTGACGGGCTTTCCCTTGATAAAGTCTTAAAAAAACAGTTTTCCCTTTCTCCTCAGCTTGCCCTTGTTATCTTTTTGGATGCTTGTTGCGGACTTAGGGTTGCCCATGAAAGGGGAATAGTTCACCGTGACATAAAACCTGGAAATATTTTGATTTCCTTAAAGTCCCAGATTAAATTAGCTGATTTTGGCATCGCTTCTGGTGAAAAGGAAAATGAAGTTGTAGAAGTTGAAAGAAAAACAGGCCTGCTTTCTTCTGCAAACAAGGCTGCCGTTCCAGAGGGAATTACAAAGGCCGGCTCAACCTTGGGCACCCCTGCCTATATGTCGCCCGAGCAGCTTGATGATTCTCGTTCTGTTGACCAAAGGGCAGACATATATTCAATGGGTGTCATGCTCTATGAGATGGTCACAGGCAACAAACCCTATAAGGGGGATATGCAGCCGGAAACTATTGCTAAGATAAAGGCGGGTCGCTATATCCCGCCAGAAAAACTTGATAAGTCGCTTCCCCGTATAGTCAGGGTCTTAATCAAAAAGATGATGAAGCCGGATCCTGCTAAGCGCTACCAATCAATAAAGCCTGTAATAAAAAAGCTGAAATCCTATTTGAGCAAATACGATACCCATGCAATACGCGTTGATTTGGTCAGGGCAATAAAGGCAGAAAAACAATTAGAACTGCCAAAGTTCTATGTCCGCAAAAGGGCAAAGGCCTTAAAAAGAGCAAAAATTGCATGTGTAATTGTAGTAAGTCTTTCCCTTCTTCTTGTAGGGTGGTTTTCTGGCTTTTTCCACAGTACGGTTTTGCGCCCCTGGTATACTCCCATTGCTTTGCGTATGGAAATGCCTAAGACTGCATCTGTTGCAGCAGACCTGCCCGCTCGAGCCTTTTTCTTTGTAAACGATAATGACGAGATTCCAGAGGTGAAGGGGAGCCGCCGTATCTTTGAAAGTGAAAAACAGGATGAAAATGCTAAAACAATCACTGTAAAAACACGGCCTGTATTCTTGCGCCCGGGAGATTATAGGATAAAGATTGCGGAAGGTCCTTATGTCTGGTGGAAAAGCGTTACCGTTGGAACTGAAAAGCTTTCACTAGACCTTGATTTCTTAAAGGATGTAAAAAGAACCCTTACTATCAGGGCTTCTGCCTTTGATGCAGATACAGGCAAGGATATAACTAGCAAGTGTAATTTTTTAGTTGAAACGGCTAAAGGCAAGGTAAACCTAAAAAGAATAAAGCCTTCTGAGCTTAGGACCGGATCCGTTTATAGGATACATATTGTGGCGGATGGTTATAAAGAGGAATACTTTGGCCTTAGGGTTGACTGGTATCAGGATGAGCTTTTTATAAACGGAAGCCTTAGAAAAAAATAAAAGGAGTCTAGAAAAGCTGAAGTTTTTCTAGACTAGCTATTGTTGATTAGCAGAAAGTGTGCCATAATAAAGGGGAATAGGAAAAGAATATGGAAAATACAGATACTGAAAACTACAAGGTTAAGGGGAATTTTTTTTCAAGGCTCTTGGATTTACTTTTGGGTAAGATTTTTAAGGGAAAAAGAAATAAGAGGCTTAATGCCTTGTACCACCAATTGAACAAAAGTGGATACAAGTTTTATAACTACAAGAAATCTCTCGTTTTACCTCCTTTTCCTGAATTTTTGTACAGCGTTTACGAAACAATAGCTCCAATAAGGGAATACTTTCTTAAAAACACAGAGGATAATTATTATAAGAATCAGATTTTAAACTATACGATGTCTAAAAAACAGCAGGATATGCTTTCGCAGATTCTTCCTGAAAACATAAGGACTATGGTAAAAACAATTCAGCTAAAAACCATAGCAGAAAAGGGCAGGGACTGCTACACTGTATTTAGGAAAGAATATACAAACGACAACATGATGAAAATCAACTCACTTTATAATTCCTTGCTGGTATTGAAGCAGTTTTGCTTGCTTGACTACTATGCTAGCTTGCGCAAGTTTTCAAGTGAAATAAAGGAAAATTCTTTTGGTTTGATGCCTAAGTTTGCTGCTCTTCCAAAGAATTATGTTGATGAGTTTATCTTGGATTTCCTGAATGCCGCTTCTCTTATGCTCAATGTTTATGATTGGAAACCCCTGATGGCTTTCTTAAAAACTTTTCCTGATTTTAAGAGCGTAAACCTTGACTCTTTTTACGGTGTTGTAGAAGATTTGCATAGTTTGGAAGAAAAAAAAGTTATAAGTCCCCTTGCAAAACTTATAAAGGCTGATGCTGATTATGAAATTACGGTAACAAGCAATCCAAAAGATATAGTAATTCCCTTTGCTGAGCAGATTTATCAGGAATTTAGGGCTACTGTTGAGGATTTGATAAAAGAAAAGCAGCTTCAAATGCAAAAGAAACTTCTTGATGATACCTTTGAAGGTAAC
This sequence comes from uncultured Treponema sp., assembly GCA_905236465.1. Taxonomy (GTDB): domain Bacteria; phylum Spirochaetota; class Spirochaetia; order Treponematales; family Treponemataceae; genus Treponema_D. The sequence continues at coordinate 4,059 of CAJOQA010000192.1, read as the reverse complement.
TCCCTTAAAAAGCTTAAGTTTTATACAAAAGAAGAAAGTGATAAGCTTAGAAGCTTAGGGGTTGTGACTTATGATGCCTGTAATTCCCTCTGCTTCCTTAATACTTTCCTTGAGTTATACTTAAATACTGAAATAAATACCTTTGTTGATGTCTTTGAAGTTCAGGCAACCAGCAGCAAAAGTAACTATGTTTCGTCTTTTTCCAGGGTTTTCACAACCCTAAAAGAACACAAAGACGAATTGGTCTCCTTTGACCAGACTTTAGATGCAAAGTTTTCTACAGGGTATAAACTTGCTCAAATGCTTGCCCGCGTTCAAGAAACAGATGGAGAAGAGAAAGAAAGAAACAGGGTTAAGGTGAATCTCGAGTTGGATGCTGTTAATGCAATGGCTTCTTCAATACTTGTAAACTCAATGAAAGATATTGATAACTTTGTGACTTACTTTGATGAGCTAAGCAGCGACCGCAACAAGAACACCCTTATTGTAAACTGGGGAGAAATAGATTCAAAGGTAAGGGGCGGTTCTATTGGCCCGCTTATGGAAAGAATCAGCCGCCACCTTAAAGCCTTTCAGAAGTTGATGCAGAATGCTAAGAAGCTAGAATGATACAATTTCTTCAAAGACAGAGATTGCATATTGGTCAGTCATCCCGCTGATGTATTCAATTACGCACTTTTCAAAACTTTCTTCGTCGTTTATGTTGAATACTTCTTTAGTCTGGTAATGGAGCACCTCTTTGCGGTCTTTGTCATAGTTAGCGTATTTTATTACCCAATCAACAAAGGTCTTCAGTAGTTTTGGCGTATACTGAAGGAACTGCTCAAGCCTATGCTTTTGTGCATAGATCCTAGTTTTCATTAAAGTCTTATAGATGCAGCTTAGAACAACCTTTGCGTATTCCTGAAATTCCAAAAGACGCCAGTGGCTATATATATTTGCAAAGCTGAATTTTTTTAGTTCTTTTATAAAGTTAAAGTATTGGTTGCTAAAGCACAAGCCTTTTTCTGGTGAAGAGTTATTGCAGAGGTCAACAATCATATCATTTATAAGGGTTGTGGTGTTTACCGCCCGTCCTGACCTTTTTGCCTGACCGCCTTCTTTTTCTTCGGGTACATAACCTAAAGTTGACCAAACGATTTCGCGAAGCTGCCGGTAGGCTCCCATGTCAAGTATATGGTAAGTCCTTGCATCTTCTATATCTCTGCCCAAAAAAGCAATCTTATCGCTTAGCTTTACTATGCAAGCCTCCCAGGTAAAGGGAGCAGTTGTTCCAGGCCTTTTTATTGAGTACAGTTCTATTGCTTCCTTCCTGGGCTTAATTCCCTGCTGGTCTATTTCTCCGCAGTGGCAGATTAAGCCGTCCCTTACTGCATAAGTTAGATCAAGGTTTTTTTCGTTACCATTGGGGTCTTGCAGTGTGTCTATGTAGTCAGCAAAAAAAAGACTGTTTCGTTCGTGCCAAAATTTCTTTGGGGCGTTTTTTCCTTCCTTTTGAACCATTAAGGAATTTAATATGTCTTCTCCCGTGTGCCCAAAAGGCGCGTGCCCTATGTCATGCCCTATCGCTATGGAATTTGTCAGGTCGTAGTTTAGGCCCAAATATTTTGCAATCGTTGTGCTTACGGAAGCAACATGGCCTACGTGCTCCATTCTTGTGCAAACATGGTCGTTTTGCGGTGCATAGAAAACCTGTGTCTTATGCTTAAGCCTCCTGTAGGATTCTGAGTGTAAAAGCCTTGTGTAGTCCCGTTCAAAATCAGACCTTATGTCGTTACCCCTGTAATAAAGCTGACTTTCTCTTTTTATTGCCTCTTCCCACTTTGGGTTTTTTTCGTCCATTCTTACTATGCTAAAGGAATCTTTCATACTTTATAGTACCTTGTCTCTTTAATTTTTTCAAGCGAACTTTTTATGGGCTGCCCTTTTCTTTTAACCTTCTTTTTGCTATTATGAGAATATGGAAAAAAAAGAAGTAAGGGCTTGGGTAAAAAAAATAATCGCTGCTATGCCACTAGAAGAACAAGCCCTGGAATCTGAAAAAAAGTGTAAGAAGTTTTTGCAAAGCCCCGCCTATAAGGAATGTGATTTGCTGCTTTCTTATATGGCTATGAAAAATGAATGTGATCCTTTAAAAATAAACCTTACATCTCTTGCTGATAATAAAAAACTTGCTCTTCCCCGTGTGAGGGAAAAAAGTTCTTTTATGGACTTTTATACTATATCAAACAAAAAAGAATTATCCCTTCAGCTGCAAGAAGGGCTTTGGGGAATAAGGGAACCTTTTGAAAACAAGGAACATCTTTTTGAATGTGATGCCTCTTTTTTCCAAAAAAAAATATGTGTAATAGTTCCTGGCTTTGCCTTTACAAAAGAAGGCGGACGTTTAGGGCGGGGAAAAGGTTTTTATGACATATATCTTGCTTCTTTATTAGAAAAAGCAAGGCTTTGTAACGCAAGCGTTACTTTATTAGGCTTTTGCTTCGACTGCCAGATACTTCAAAGTATTCCCTTGTCCGGCCAAGACATCCGCATGGACTATGTGCTTTAGAAAAAGGCTGCTAAAGCTTCATTTTTTAGAGTCAACAGAATAAACCGTAAAAGTAGGTGTTTCTGTAAAATATTTTTCTATAAGATCCACAAAATCTTTTGCGCTTGCATTTTCCACCCGAATGTAATTTTTCATGTATAAATCAGCTTGATCAAATTTTTGCCCTATTTCTATTAGGTCTGCTGTTCCCGAATTTGTTTGGGTTAGGGCCATTGTCTGCTTTATCCATAAATTCTTCATTTTTCGTAAACTTTTTTCTTGACTAGCAACGTCTTCATTCGTTAAGTCTTTTAATAAAGAATACCTTGCTTTTTGGTAAGCGTTTAAGAATGCTTTTGTATGCAAAAGGGCATCAACTTTTAGGGCCCCTATTGCCAAATCTTCTTTTGCGTAAGAGGCCTTGCATTTTATTTCAGGGCCTAAAATGCCTTGTATTCTTAATTCAAGTTCTTTAAGAATAGCATTGTAGAGGGGCAGGCTTTCTGCATCTGAATAAAAAACTGGGGCTGTAAAATAAAAGTGGGCTGGATCAAAAAAATCTTTTGTTGGAACCAGTATTGGTACTCCGTTTGGGGCCATTTCCGGAGTTTTATCTGTTGCGTAAAGGTGCCTAAGCTGAACATTCCTGTTCTTATTCTTAAAAGAAGGCTCTATTACTTTTAGACTTTCCCTCTGCTTTTGCTCATGGAGCAAGCCAAAAGACAAAGAGGCGGCCTTTTCAATCTGTTCATACGAAATGTCGCCTACTGCGCTTATTGAATACAGAGAAGCATCCAAAAGATAGGTGTATTCCCTTGTAATAGAAGAAATTGTTGTTTTTTCTAGAGGCTGGGCAGCAGAATCGTAGATGTGTTCTAGTTCAGTATTCCTGAATAAATACTTAAAAGCATTGTATTCAAGCTGATTTGAAAGGCCAATTAAAAAACTAGCCCTTTGAGCCTTTATTTCGTTTGCAAGGGAGTCTGCCATAACGGGTTTTATGTCCCCATAGATTATAGCATCCGTTATGCAGGTGAAAGTCTGTTCTAGATCACAAGAAAGACATTGCACGCTTATAGTTGAAAAAAAGTTGTCTGTGTGGGAACTTGCTTTAGGATTTCCAGTTAAAAGCCCCTCTGCTTTCTTTTTAGCAATCTCGCTTTGTATATTCCGTGCAAAGTAGTTTATCATTACAGACCGTAAAAGCAACTCATCTTTAGGGGATGCCAGTTCGCCCCCGCTGATAGAAATATTTAAACTGACAGTCTGCGAATGGGCGACGCTTTTTACGGTAAGGGGAATTCCGTTAGCAAGGTTCCCGCTTTTTAAAAGTGGCAGGTTTTTGTAATAAAAGTATTCAGCCTGATTTATCTCTTCTTCATTAAAATCAGGATTTACTGTTTTTTCAAGAGTTTCTTCTTTTTGCTTGCTGTCCTCAACTGCTTTTTTTGCGGCCAGTTCAGTGGAATACCAGGAGGCATTTTTATTCGTAACTTCTTCCCAACCGCCTTCGTCAAAGGATTTTTTAT
>CAJOQA010000191.1 GCA_905236465.1 uncultured Treponema sp. | reverse complement strand
TATCCAACAGGGGATTCAACAAGGTATGCAACAAGGTATCCAACAGGGGATTCAACAAGGTATGCAACAGGGTATGCAACAGGGTATGCAACAGGGTGCTAAGCTACAGAAAGAAAAAGATGATATACTGCTTGCTCAAAAAGATGAACTTATAAGGCAATTACAGGCCCGGCTTGAAGAAGCAGGACTCAATTCAAGTCTGTAGCTTTTTTACACAAAAAATGCTAGACTTGACCCATGAAATGTATATCATGGAACATAGATTCTTTAAATGCAGCCCTTACAGGAACTTCTCCTAGGTCAGGGCTGTCACGGCACGTATTAGAAAAGATTTCAAGTCTTGATGCAGACTTAATAGCTATTCAAGAAACAAAGCTTTCTTCTGCAGGTCCAGCTGCTACCCACAAAGAAGCATTGGAGGCCTATTTCCCTAACTACAATTTTGTCTGGACTAGTTCTGTCCCCCCTGCAAAGAAGGGCTATGCCGGAACTATGACCCTGTACAAAAATGGATTTGAATGTTCTGCTACTTTTCCTACTATCTCGGCCCCTGACACAATGGATTATGAAGGCCGTATCCTTACCCTTGAAAGTCCCACCTTTTACTTTACCCAAGTCTATACTCCTAATTCAGGTGATGGCCTAAAAAGATTAGAGCTAAGGCAAATTTGGGATGAAAAATACCGTGACTATTTAAAGGCCCTAGATTCAAAAAAGCCTGTTATTGTCTGTGGTGATTTTAACTGTGCCCATAAAGAAATAGACCTTGCAAATCCATCTGGCAATCATTTTTCAGCAGGCTTTACAGACCAAGAGCGGGAAGGCTTTTCTAAACTTTTGCAGTCAGGTTTTACAGACACATTCCGCCTAGTGAACGGTGATGTTCCAAATGTTTATTCTTGGTGGTCACAGAGGATAAAAACTAGCAAGACCAATAATTCAGGCTGGAGAATAGACTACTTTTTGGTAAGTAACCGGCTGGCCCCTGCTGTAAAAAAATCCTGCATGATAGATTCAGGACCAAGACAGGATCACACCCCCATTATGCTGGAGCTTGAGATATGAGTAAAAAAATCTTATTTTTTGATATTGACGGAACCCTCTGGGATTACAAAACTAACATTCCCCAAAGCCTGCCTGCTACTATAAAGGCTGTACAAAAGGCAGGGAACCTTTGCTTTATTAATTCCGGAAGGACCAGGGCCTTTATCCGCGACAAGCGGCTCCTTGACTTGGGGTTTGACGGAATAGTTTCCGGCTGCGGTACGAGAATAGAGTGTAGGGGGCAGGTTGTTTTTAATTACGAGCTTGACCGTGACTTTGCGCTACGGGCAGTTGAGACCGCAAAAAAATATAATTTTAAGATGCTGCTAGAAGGCCCTGAATACTTATATATGAATAAAGCTGAATTTGAAGGCAACCGCTTTGGTAACACTGTCATTGAGCAAATGGGAGCTGATTTGAAGGACTTGGATTCTTGTGCCCCAGACTGGCACTTTTCAAAATTCAGCTGCCTGACCCTTCCTGAAAAGAGGGAAGAAGGCCTTGCCGCTTTTGCTAAAGATTTTGATGAGCTTGTCCACGACCCCCTAGTCGCAGAGTTTGTCCCTAAGCCCTACACAAAGGCCACGGGTCTTTTGCAAACTTGTTCCCTGCTTGGTCTCGATGCAAAAGATTCCTTTGCCTTTGGAGATGGCATAAACGACGTGTCCATGCTAAAAGCAGCTGGAACTGGCATTGCAATGGCAAGTGGCCGCCCACCAGCTATTGAAGTTGCTGACTACGTAACCAGTGGGGTAATGGAAGACGGTATACTCAATGCCTGCCGCCACTTTTCTTTGCTCTAGGGGCTCTGCTCTTTATGCATCTATATCTGCATTGCTAAGCAGGTGCTTTTCTATAAAGGTTCTACGTTCGGGTGTGTTTTTGCCCATGTAGAAACCTAAAAGCTTTGGGACCAATTTTAGCTGGCTTATTTCAACAGGGGTCAGGTGCATAGTCTCTGGTTGAATAAACTGGCGGAATTCGCTGGGGTTGATTTCTCCTAGTCCCTTAAAGCGGGAGGTTTCTGCCCCCTTGCCAAGTTTTTTTTGGGCCTTGTCCCTTTCGCTCTCTGAATAGCAGTAGATGTTCTCTTTTTTATTCCTTACACGGAATAAGGGTGTTTCTAGGATAAAGACGCGACCACTGGTAACAAGCTCTTCAAAATAGCCAAGGAAAAATGTCATTACCAGGTTTCGTATGTGGTAGCCATCGTTATCGGCATCAGTTGCAATAACAATTTTTGAATACTTTAAGTCTTCAACATTGTTTTCTATTCCCAATGCCATCATCAGCTGATACAACTCATCGTTCTTGTAAATGTCACTTTGCTTTTTGCCATACATGTTTTCAGGTTTTCCCCTTAGCGAGAATATTGCCTGAAACGATGCATCGCGGGAATGCGTCATGGTACCAGAAGCAGAATCTCCCTCGGTAATGAAAATCATGGAGTTTTGCCCCTTAGCCCCGTCTTTTACGTGGAATTTGCAGTCCTTTAATTTTGGAATGCGGATACTGATTTTTTTTGCAGCTTCTTTTGCTTCCTTCTTTACTGCGCTGAGCTCAGTTCGTAATTTTTCGTTAGCCTCTATTTTTTCCTTGATTTTTGCCGCTGCCTCAGGGTTGTGGTGGAGCCAGTCGTCAAGGCCGGACTGGGTTTCGCTTACAATCCAGGGGCGGATGTCTGTGTTTCCCAACTTGTTCTTGGTCTGGCTTTCAAAAACAGGATCCTTTACTTTTACTAGCAGGGCTGCGGAAATGCCGTCGCGTATGTCCTCGCTCTTAAAAGAAGATGAGAAAAAGTCGTTTATTGCCTTTACAAAGCCTTCCTTAAAGGCTGCAAGGTGGGTTCCCCCATCTGCCGTGTACTGGCCGTTTACAAAAGAAAAGTAAGTTTCCCCATAGGCGTTTGTGTGGGTAAAAGCAAACTGCAAATGGTCTCCTGAGTAGCTACCGATTGGGTACAGGGCCGTCTCTTCAATCTCCTTGTCTAAGAGGTCAAAAAGACCGCGCTCGCTCTTGAATTCCTGTCCGTTTAGTTTGAGGGTCAAACCAGAGTTCAGGTAGGCATAATTCCATATCCGCTTTTCAACAAATTCCATGTTGAACGAATACTTGCCGAAGATGCTTTCGTCCGGAATAAATTCAAAGTAAGTCCCATCGGCCTGCTTTTGCTTCAGCGCCCCTGTCTTTTGGCTTACAAGTTTGCCCTGCTCAAAAACTGCGTCTGTACACTCACCCTTGCGCACTGAAACCACGCGGAAGTAAGAGGACAAGGCATTTACCGCCTTGGTTCCAACCCCATTCATTCCGACTGAAAACTGAAAGACGTCATCGTTGTATTTTGCGCCGGTATTTATTTGGCTTACACATTCAACAACTTTTCCTAATGGAATGCCCCGCCCGTAATCCCTGACTTTTACACGTTTGTCCTTTACTTCTATATCTATGCAGCTGCCATAGCCCATGATGAACTCGTCAACTGCATTGTCTATTACTTCTTTTAAAAGTACATAGATTCCGTCATTTTGGTTAGAGCCATCTCCTAAACGACCTATGTACATTCCGCTTCTAAGCCTTATGTGCTCAAGCGCATCGAGATGCTTAATCTGGCTTTCATCGTAAACCGCGCTTTTTTTTGATGTACTTTTTTTTGCTACGGTCTGTGCCTTTTTTTCGTTCTTATTTTCTGTCTTTGAATTTGTAGATTTACCACCCATAGAGGTTTATTTTATTACAAGAAAAGAATTTTGTCCATATTGTAGCAAAAAACATCACGCTACTATGTGTACCCCGAAAAACTTCACTTTTTTGAGGTACACATAACTGTATTGTCCGCTAGGCTAAAGCCTTGTTGCTATTTCGTCAATAAATTCCCAACTGTTGACAACCTTCTTTGCCTCTGGGCTTGCAAGACGAGCTAAGTCCCCTGTCATAATGCCATCTTCAATAGTACCCAGGGTTGCCTTTTCAAGCCTGCGGGCAAAGTCTGCTAAGTCAGGAGTATTGTCAAGCTCTGCGCGCTTTGCAAGGGCTCCTGTCCAGGCAAAGATTGTTGCCACTGGATTTGTTGAGGTCTTTTCTCCTTTTAAATACCGGTAGTAGTGTTTTTGCACTGTACCGTGGCTAGCCTCATACTCAAACTCTCCGCCTGGGCAGACGAGAACAGAAGTCATCATTGCAAGGCTACCGCAAGCAGATGCAATCATGTCGCTCATAACATCGCCGTCATAGTTCTTGCAGGCCCACAAGAAGCCCCCCTCGCTTTTTACAACACGGGCTACGGCATCGTCAATCAGGGTATAAAAATAAGTGAGGCCGGCTTTGTCAAACTTGTCCTTGTATTCGCTGTCAAAGACCCTCTGCATTATTTCCTTGAAGTTCCCGTCGTAAATCTTGCTGATTGTGTCTTTTGCCCCAAACCAAACATCAATCTTCTGGTCCAAGGCATAGTTAAAGCAACAACGGGCAAAGTTTTCAATTGAGGCGTCAAGGTTGTGTATTCCTTGAATAATTCCAGAACCCTTCATTTCCATTATTGTCTTGCGGATCTCTTTTCCGTCAGCTCCGGTAAAGACAAGCTCTGCTTTTCCGGCTCCTGGAGTTTTGATTTCGCAGTTCTTGTATACATCGCCGTATGCGTGGCGTCCTAGCGTAATCGGCTTTTTCCAGCAGCTGACTGTTCCCTGAATGTTCTTTACAAAAATTGGTGTGCGGAAAACTGTTCCGTCAAGTTCTCCGCGTAGTATGCCGTTTGGTGAAGGGGTAAGATGGGTAAGTTTGTATTCTTCTACACGGGCCTGATTACTAGTTATTGTTGCGCACTTCACGCCAACACCTAGTCGCTTAATGGCAGCTGCCGCATCGTAGGTGATTTTGTCATCAGTTTTATCCCTTTCCGTAATGCTTAAATCAAAATATTCTGTCTTTAAGTCTATAAAAGGTAGAAGAAGCTTGTCCTTTATCAGCTTCCAAAGAATTCTTGTCATCTCATCGCCGTCAAGTTCGGCAATAGCATTTTTCATCTGAATTTTTGACATAAAATACCCCTTGTTAAATTTTTACCAATAATGGTTTCCCAATTTTAGCATTTATTAAAAAAATAATCTATACTTCAGTTATTTAGCTTATTAAGGCGGTCTTTGTCAAGTTTTATGAGAAGATTTTTTTCGTGAGTAGGCAGGACCAAACCTTTAGGCCCTCCCTTTGCCCGTCTTAAATACTTGACCTGTGTATAGTAAAGGTCTGCCTGACCGTTGTTCCTTGCTTTAGAATGATAAACCGCCAGGTTCCCCGCGTACAGTAAAATTTCAAGGGGCACGGTTTTATTTTTTTTAGCTTTAATAAAGACATAGCCACCTGCAAAATCCCTAGTGTGCAACCACATGTCAGCTCCCTTTACATAGTGTCGCAAAAGATCGTCATTTTCTGAAGCAGTGCGGCCCACCATTATTGTCCAACCGTCAATCTCGTAGTGAAGGCCTGGGTGTGGTTTTTCTTCCTTTTGCTTGGGGGTGGTATCGTGGCGCAGCATTTGCTCGATTTTTAAAACATTTTTTTCATTCAGCATTGCCTGATATGTTTTTTCAAG
>CAJOQA010000190.1 GCA_905236465.1 uncultured Treponema sp. | reverse complement strand
TTTTTATTTTTTTTGTAAACCTCACTGTTTACAAGAAGAAAAACATAGGGGACTTCTTGTTTGAACTTTTTGCTAAGGTCTTCCTTGTCAAGGCTTTCACTTGCATGGGCCGCCGTCAAAAACTTAGCGTAAAAGCCTTCTGCGCTAAATGAAGAATCCAGGGCCCACCAGGATGATAAAAGCCTCATGGCCGTTATCGGGTTGCCACTTTCTTCCCTGTATTTTGCTTCAATAGCATTGCAGGCAGCAGAAAAAAGAGAGGGGCTAAGCTCGCTAGCTCTTTCTAAGCCCTGACAAAATTGGGCTGCCTGTTGGGCTGGTGAGACAGCTACTTTAAGATTTTCATCTTTAGAAAAGGAAAATGGCTCTTCCATAAGGGCTTGCAGAATCAATCTGGAAGACCAAGATTTTTGCGCTGAAGCTGCCGCAAGGTAATCCTTTGATCTGATTGCGACAACGGGGTTAGCAAGTTGTATTTCTTTATAGTTTGAATGGGCAGAATTGAAGGCGGCTGAAAGAATATCAGCTTCCGCCATAGAAAGGTCCGTGTACTGAACGACAATCTGTGTCAGCTGAGGAGAAAAAGAGGGGTCTGTCAACACAAACTTTTTTTGCTCGCTCTTCTTGTAATTTTTTTCAATACTTTGCTTTTCTTTTTGAGCTTTGCCTTCCCAAGCGGAAAAATATTTTGTTGCAAGTGTGTAGACTTTTTCACTCTTTATGTTTCCGCTTACAAAAAGGGCTGAATTGTCAGGTCTGTAGTAGCGGTCAGCAATGTCGCTTAAAAAAGTGCGGACTTCTGCTTCGTTGTAATTGCAAAAGAGGGCAGGGTAAATGCCTGAATCCTGCTTCCAGGGTTCTTTGTAAAAGACCCTTGAATCTATTGCTGAGTTTATAAAGCCACTTGTGCTTGCCGCATAGTCCTTTACTTCTTTTTTTAGGCTGTTATAGCTACTTTTTATTTGCTCATCAGAAAATTCCGCCTTTATGCAGTTTTGTGAAAGTATACTTAAAAAATCTTCAAATTCATTGTCAGTACAGTCATTTTCATAAGAAGAAGAGTCTGCATTACATTCACCTTGTAGCCCTAGGTTCAGGGCAAAATTGCGTTGGAAAAGGGTAAAAAAGCCTGTGTTTATGGGACTTTGACAACTTATTCCTGCCTTGCAGACAAAAATAGTATGGAGCAGGGCGGCGTTCTTATCTTCTTTTACAAAAAGGGTAAATCCGTTTGGTAGTGTCATTATGTGAAGGTCGCCAATCCCGTTTTCCATAGCAACCTGGGCAAAGGAAGGAATGCAAAATAAAATAAAATGTATAATAAGAAATAAAAAAAGTGCCTTGTTCTGCTTGATTTTCATAATGAAAAAGTATAGCAGAAAAGGCACTTTAAGGCAACTTTAGAGTTAAATCTTAAACGCTAAAGAGGTCTATTTGAGCTCCAATCTTGTCAATTGCACCCTTTACATGACCTGCAATGTCGCTCATTGTAGAGCTGTTCTCGTTAATCTGCTTTGCGCCAATCATCATTTCTTTCATGCTTTCATTCATTGCACTTGTCGCGTTGCGCAATGAAGTCATTTCCCCGACTATTGAAGAACTTTGTGCAGACATTTCCTTTGAAGACTTATGTACTTCAAGGGTACTGTCGTTCATGTTGCGCAAGGTATCTGTAATCTGCTTTGAACCTGCGTTCTGCTCTTCCATTGCGGCCTTAATCTGCAAGACAAGCTGGTCTGTTTCCCTGATTTTTGTGGAAACTGTTGCAAGGGCGTTGCTTGATTCGCTTGAAGATGCTACAACGTTTGTAATAGATTCCCTAATCATATTAAGCTGTTGCCCGATTGTTGCAGACTGGGCAGAAGAAGTTTCAGAAAGCTTACGGATTTCATCTGCAACTACTGCAAATCCCTTACCGGCGTCTCCTGCGTGGGCAGCCTCAATTGCCGCGTTCATGGCAAGAAGGTTTGTCTGCTCCGCAATAGAAGAAATAGCTGTGTTTGCTTCCTGCAGCATTTCAGACTGACTTTCGATTTGCTGAATCCTTTCGTTTACTTCCTGCTGCTTCTTGAAGCCTATCTCCGCGTTCTGCTGCAACTCATCAAAAGATGAACTCATCTTGTCAACAGACTTGTTTACTGCCTCAATGTTTCCTATCATCTGTTCAACCGCAGCTGAGGCCTGTGTTACACCAGAACTCTGGCTTTCTATAAGGTTATCAAGGTGTTCTATAGATTCAGAGATGATTCCAACATTGTCGCTTGAACTTTCTACGCTGGTGTTCTGGGTCTGGATTTGGTTGTGGACGCTTTCTATATTAGCCATAATCTCTGTTATAGCGCCAGAAGTTTCATGGATGCTGTCGTAAAGCGTTGCGCCACCTGAAGCAAGGTTGTTCTTTGATTCTTTAACTTCCCGTACAATTTCGTGTAGCTTGTCCATAAAGAGATCGAAGTAGATGATAAGGTCTCCCAACTCATCGCGTACATAGAGGTTGCACCTCTTTGTAAGGTCTGCCTCGCCGGATGAAAGTTCCTGCAGGAAGTCCGTGACGTTCTTTATGCGCCACATGATCCAAGAAGCGAATTTCCATGTTATGCCGATCAGTATAAGCACTATTGCGGCAGCAACGGGAACAACCCAATACAATGTATTGTTTACGGTTGCATTTACGACGCTCAAATCCTTTGCTATAAAAATCATACCAGTTGTGGTACCGTTCGCATTATTTAAGGGGGCATAAACACAGAAATAGGTTTCCCCAGATACTTTTACTTCCCCGTTAAAAGTACTGCCACCTTGCAATACTCTGTTTACAACTGTTGGGTTATCCAGTGTGGTTCCTTGCATTCCTGGCAGTGTTGTTGCTGCTCTTGTTGTGTTGCTGAAAATAGTACATTCAACCGCATAGGCATTCTTCATAAGGGAGATAAAATCTTCTGTTGTAAGATCGTAGACTGTTACGACTGCTCCAACAACTCTACCTTCATATTTTATTGGGGCTGAAAATATTGCACCGTAAGTAAATTCACCTATTGGTTCAAAGCCAGAAACTGTACTTCCGCGTAAGGCATTTTGTATAACGGTAACAGAGGAAAGGTTTTGCCCCTCCCTCATTTTATCACCAGATATAACAACACCGCTTTTGTTTACAATCGCTAAACCTTCATAGTCCATATCGCTTGAAAAGACACTAACTATATTTTTTAATGAACCTTTGTCTTCATAAGCCACGGCTTCCTGTATGTCTGCCCTGTCAGCAAGTAAGACGCTGCAGGTTTTTAGGGTTACTATCCAGTCATCAAGAACCCTTATGGCTCCCGATGAAGTATCAACTAAGTCTTGCTCTGTTTTTGATTTTAGTTGTTTAGCAAAGACGCTTAAAGCTGTTATAACAATGGCAATTGTAGCTACACAAACTGCCAATCCTACGATAAGCAAAAATTTAGTCTTAATTGAGACATCTCTTTTTGCATTTTTTTCAAATCTGTCTAATGCTTTCTGTTTCTTAGCCATGTAAATATCCTATTCTGTAAAAATGCGAAGTTAGCTATACAATAGCTATTTTATTTTAACATAAATTTCGGCAAAAAACAACTAGAAAAGGAATAAAAATTGCTTTGCCAAAATAACAGGCAACAGCATTTACCCAATTTTGAAAGGTTAGGATGTCACCCTTAACTTGTTTCAGGGGCTATAAAGGCTTTATAGATTCCGAAACAAGTTCGGAATGACGACTAAAAAAGTAAGTGCTGTCGCTGTGCTAAAATAACTTGACAAGTAAAAAAAATTGGAATATTCTGAATTTATAAGCTATTTTTCAGCAAATTATCAGGCCGTTAGTCGGTAAAGGATTATTTTATGTCCAAAAAAATTTATGTTGGCAACTTGAATTATGCTACAAGCGAGGAAACTCTTAGCAGTGTTTTTTCTTCTTATGGTGAGGTTCTTTCATCAGTCGTCATCAAAGACCGCGATACTCAGCAGTCAAAGGGCTTCGGTTTTGTAGAACTTGCAGATGAGGTTGCCGCCGACAAGGCTATTGCAGCCCTTAACGGTAAAGAAATAGACGGTCGTCGTGTCCGTGTTAATGTAGCAGAAGAAAGAAAACCTAGAGATTTTAACAGAGGACCTCGCAATTTTTCTTCAAGGTCTTCATTTAACCGTAGGGAAAATAGGGACTTTTAAGGAGATTTTATGGGATTTTTGCCGAAAGAGTTTACAGATTATATTGCTCCTAATGCAAATAGGGCAGATATTATTCAATCCTGGTTGTTATCACATGGAGTTGAATCTGTTAAAACTGTAATTGAAGGCAAAAATCACATTTTGATTCAGTTCCCAAAACAATTCTACAATCCACAATACAAGATAAAGACAGTTATTGCCCACTACGATAGGGTAGAAGGGAGTCCTGGTGCAAATGATAACTCTGCAGCTGACTGGCAGATTATGAATTGGGCTGTTTCCTGAAATTCTTTTCCCATGTTCCACAATGTCCGCATTTTTTTTACTGACGGAGAGGAACTGGGGTGGAATACGGGGGTCAGTGAGCAGGGGGCATTTGGAATTGCAAATGTTTTTAAAAGGCTTGGAATTACAAATGATGACGTTTATGTTTTTGATTCTTGCGGAAGGGGGGAAATTCCTGTTCTTGCAAGAACAGAGCTGCCTGAAAAAACACCCCTTAGCTTTGTAAAGAAATTTTCAGATCTTTTTGACAGGACCCAAGAAATTTTACGCTTGGCAAGTCCTGGTCGCTGGATGACGCTGCCCGTTCCCTATAGCGATAATGCCTCTTTTTTAGCTTGTGGGATTCCCGCAGTTGCCATTACAATGTTGCCCGCCCAAGAAGCATCCCTGTATGCACGGGAGCTGAACAAGCACCCTGAACTTAAGGATGCGGTAATGAACAGGGAAAGCAGCAAAAAGGAGCGGATGACTTCAGGTAAAATTGAATACAGCTACAAGGAAAGGTTGCCGTATACTTGGAGACTTTTTCATACCCCCTACGACAACGAATCTTCCCTTACGGCTGAAAGTTTTACCGTTATGAAAAATGTTCTAGAAGTTCTTGCACGAGCAAAGAACTTAGCTTAAGCTTATATTTCCTAGCTTAGAGGCTATAGCCTGCACACTTTCTGCTGTAGTAGAAATTGCTTTTGTGGAAGACGCAAAACTGTCAATTCCTTCCCCAATCTGCTTTAGTGTCGTTACTATCTGCCCAAAAGAATTTGTCTGTTGCTCAACTATGCTTGTAATTTCACTAGCCTTAGAAGATGTTTGGTCTGCGGTATCCTTTATTTGAGAAAAATAGTCTTCTAGTTCTGCTGCAAGCCCCCTTTCGTCATTTATAAAGCCAGTGAGTGTTTGGGAAGAATCAATTAAATTGTTTGCTGAGCTTTTGATGTTTTCTATATTTGCATTGATTTCCTTAATGCTGCTCGTAGTGCTATTTGCAAGGCGGCGGATTTCTGTTGCCACAATATGAAAGTTATGGCCTTCGTTTCCCGCGCTTACCGCCTCAAGCTCTGCATTAAAGGCTATGATTTTTGTTTGGTCTGCAATGTCATTGATTATAGAAATTACATTTCCAATGCTGTCTATCTGCTTGCTTAAATCCTTTATTCCGTTGATTATGGATTCGTTCGCGGAGTTGATTTGAACCATTTGCTCAAGAATTTCTTGTATGACTGTTGAGCCTGAAGAAACATCGTTGAATGTTTCCTCTGTTCCCATAGAAACATTTGTTATGCGCCTGGCAATGTTTTGCGAAAAGGCATTGGAGTCTTCCATAGTTGTATTTATTTCTTTTACACTTGCGCTTTGTGAGATTGCTGTAGAAGAAAGTTCTTTGGAGATTACGGATAAATCGTCAATTGTCTTTAGGACGTTGCTTCCAATCTTACTTGATTTTTCAAGCAGCTTTTTAAACCTGCCCATTGTTTTATTCAATAGAAAGATATTGTATTGAATTTTATCCCCTAAGTCTGTATCTGTGTAGGTTGATATTGAGCCAGTGTGTATTATTTGCAAGAGGGAATCTTCAAGTTTTTTATTCGCGGCCTTTATATTTTTGTGGTGCATGTAGCAGAGAATCAGGCAGATAAGAACGTTTATAGATGAAATGACAGAGATTTTAGAAATCTGCTGACTAGCACTGGGAATTGTTCCGTTTATTTCTCCTAAACTACCTGCCATTATCAAAAAAGTAAGCAGTGTTGTTACAAGGGAGGGGATTATAAGATAGAAAATTGCCCTGTTAATTGTGGAAAGACCAAATGGCCTGTTCTCGCTTACGTATTTATTGTTTACCCCCTGCCTGATTATTTTCCTGGCATAGTCGCTGCATATTCCTTCTGAGTAGGCAAAGGCAAATATTGCTGCAAAGTAAGAGACTAGGATGCAGACTATGTAGCAAATGAAACTTGTCCTAAAGCTTATGCCTATAAGGGGAATAAAGTGGAGACCTATAAAGATGACTGTTGAGCAGGTAAAAAAGTAAAGGTATGTTTCAAAAGATTTTTTTTGCGGAAAGCTCAATGCTTGTTCAAAAAGTTGGGTTCTTTCATCGTCAGTAAAAGTTTCTCCCCTTTCTTCCCAATCAGAGAGATTTTTAGAAAGCTCTTTTGTCAATATGGGGTTAGTGATAGGGGAGAGGATAAATTGCGCAAGTGCTACGACCGCAGCAGAAATTACTAGTGCCCAAAAAGTTTGGGCAGGTCTTAGTCCCATGAAAAAAGAGGAGTAGAGAAAAATCAATAGAGCGGATGTGATGTTGGGAAGTTGCCCTGCTTTTAATATCTTTGCGCTGAATTCCGTTATTTCCTTGTTGTCTGTCATTCTGTTCTCCTATTCATTTATATTGCTAAGCTCAACCGATGTTTCTTGCAAAAGATTTGCGGTATCAATAATGGTGCGGGTTGAGGTTGAAAAGTTTTCTATGCTGATGTTTATTTGGTGCAGGGTCTCAACGATCTGGTCAAAGGCTGCGGTTTCCTGTGTTACCAGCTGCCTGATTTCTGATGCTGAATCCGCATTTTCCTCAGAAGATTTGTTTATGTTAGAAAGACTGTCTTCAAGGGTACGGGCTAGCTCTATACCCTTGTTAACTTGCTCTGTACAAGAGTTTGAGAATGTCAAAAGATTGTCAGAGGCATTTTGAATCTTTTCTATGTATTTTTTTATTTCCCTGGTGCTTTCCATCGTTCCGTTAGTAAGGCGGCGGATTTCGTTTGACACGTTGCGAAAGTCCATGCCATGTTCGTGAACACCCGTTGCTTCTAGCTCAGCATTAAAGGCAATGATTTTTGTTTGGTCAGCAATTGAGTTGATTATGTTTACTATGTCCCAGATGCTCTTTATTTTGGAGTTTACTTCCCGTATTCCGTTTGTGGTCATTTCGTTTGCCTGCGCAATTTGAGACAGCATCTCCATGTTTTTAGAAAATAGGGCTAAGCCTGTAGTGATGTTGTCAGCGGTTTGTTTTGCAACCTCCGCAACTTCCGTGATTTTGTTTTCTATTTCGTGGGAAAGCGCACTTGCGTTTTCCATAGTGGAGACAATTTCACTGGTTCCGGTTGACTGTTCTAGGGCTGTTGTTTCTGTTGTAGTTGAGACTTCTGTTAGCTCTTTTGCAGAGTTTTTAATTTGTTCGCCAATCTTGCTAGAAGATGAAAGAATGTTCCTAAAAAGAAGAAGCATTTCATTGGCAAGAAAATGGTTGTAGGATATTTCATCCCTTATATCTGTATCAAGGAGCCTAGCGCTTGTTAAATCACCTTGCTCCATCGCTTCGAGCGCGTTAGTCATTTTTTTATTGCTTGCCTCTATGTGAATTAATAAAAGAATAATCAGACAAGTCTGAGAGAGAAAATTTAGGATGCTAGTCAAGAATATTTTTTTTATCTGTAAATTTACGGGGATAAGTCCTCCGTCTTGACCGTTAGGAACATAACCTGAAATCATTAGGAAAACTGAAATGATTGTTGTGCAGATTATGGGGATGGCAATAAATAGGATTGATTGAGATGCTAGGCTGTTACCGAGGAATTTCTTTTTGTGGACAAATTCTTTATCTATTCCTTTTGCAACGATTGCATAGCAGTCTTTTACGCAGACACGGCGGCAGTAGTTGTAGGCAAAAAGGGATGCTATAAAAGAACCGTAAAGGCATTCAAAAAGACTTAAAACATTTACTGCAAATGGAATTTTTAGGACAAAGGCGTAAACAAAAGAAAGCGCAAATGAGCCTGCTGCAAAAAAAGCAAAAGTTACTAGGCTACAAATGTAAGGAATTCCTATAAGGTCTTCAAGCAACATTGTCCTTTGCTTTACATTTAAACCTGTTTTGTAAAAGTCATCAACTTGATTTGAAATATTATTATAAGATAGATAATCTATAAGGGGGGCTATTAAGAATTGAGCTGCAAGAATCATTGGAATTACAAATTTTAGAGAAGCCTTTACTACAGAAGCAGGGATCTGCGTAGAGGTTATTGAGTATGCAAAAATTACAAAGGCACACGTTATGTCTGGTATGAAACTGTTAAGTATTATTTTATTTTTTAGGTTCATTTTTTCCCCCTTATTTATTATAGAGCGATGACAGGTGTTTTGAACCTGCTTGCAAATTATGTACAACAGATGAAATTGTTTGTGTTGATGAGGTGAAGTTTTCGATACTTGCACTCGTCTGCTGCAGTTTATCTGTAATCATGCTAAAGGCTTCCCTTTGCGCTTTTATGGTTTCTATAATTTGTGAAGCTGATTTAGATGTCCTTGTTGCAGATACCTTTATTTCGTTGAACTTTTTTTGCAGTTCAAGTGTAAGATTGTTTCCGTCCTCTATTTTTTCCGAACATTCTTGACCGGCTTCTATTAAAACATTGCTTGTTGATTGAATAAGCTGAATATGTTCCTTTATTTGCTTAGTCAAAGACATTACGCTGTCAGTAAGGGACCGTATTTCATAAGCTACGTTTTGAAACTTTTCTTTAGGGCCACTTATGCTGTCTGCTTCAAGCTCTGCGTTAAAGGCTATTATCTTAGTTTGGTCTGTAACGCTATCAATCAGTTTTACTATATCCCAGATAGAGGCTATTCTTTTTGAAAGCTTTTCAATTCCTTCTATAGTGGTTAGGTTGGATGCCCGTATTTCCTGCATTTTTGAAATATTTTGCTTTACGGCTTCAAAACCAAAATCAACACTTTCCTTAGTCTTTGAGGCAACGTTATTTACTTCATGGATTTTTGTTTCTATGCTTAAAGCCTGTTTGTTTGCAAACTGCATGGTAGAAACTATTTCTTTTGCCCCTGTAGATTGTGTTATTGCTGTAGATTTTGATTCTTCTGCAATCGAGGCTAGGTTTTGGCAGGCTATGTCAATCATTCCGTTTATCTCAAATGTTCTTTTCATAAGTGAACTAAAAAGGTGCATCGTTTTATTGATTAAAAACATTGTGTATGAAAGTTCTGATGACATATCAACCGGTAAGTCCTTTGCTTCTTCAATTTCATTTGCGTTTATAGAAAGCAGACCCCCTTGCATTTTTTCTGTATATTTTTTTATGCGTGAAAAGTAAAGAAAAACAAGGCAGGTCAATATGACAATATTTGCAAAGGCAAAAATAATTACGCGGATAGTTAAATCAAGACTTTCTATTTTTCTAAAGGAAAAAGCTCCATTTTGCTCTAGCCGTGAAAGGCTTTTCGCAATTAAAGACCCGTTCTTGTGAAAAATAAGTTCCATGTTTCCAAGGTTTATAACATTAAAAATGTTTGTTCCCAATATAAAAAGTGGAATTAAAACGTAAACAAAAAAGAGGAGCCTTTGAGACATACCCAAATAGTTTTTTTCTATACTCTCTATGTCTATACCATCTTGAATAAGCTTCATAGCTTTTTCTGAGCAAACAACTTCCATGCTGTGATAGTTTACTAACGAGATGAAATATGCAGAAAAAACTTGCATGACAAGTAAACTGTAAAAAACTTTTGCATCTAAGTTGAGTATTGTAAAAATCATAAAGGAAAGAACGAGTGAGCTTAGCAAAAAGTGAATAAATGTTTCTAGTGCCTTGTAAACAGGGTAGCGGAGTATTTCGTAAAGCAGCTGTTTTTTATCGTCTGCATCAAAAGTTCCCAATTCATTGTAAAAGAGCATCCTAGAAATTTTTTTTGTCATTAAAGAATGTATAATCGGCGAAAAAATTGCTTCAAAAACCAAAGAAGAAGCTGTTGCAATTGCAAGTGCATAGAAGAGGGAATCCTTTGAATAGGAGATGAGGGCAAGCGTGTATGTTAACATTATAATTGCATATATAATGTTTGCAGGAAGATAAAGCCTAAGAGTATACTGTAAGAATGTCTCATTGTTTTTTTGCAAAAGTATTTTCTTAAAATCAATGGTTTTCATTTTTAAGGCTCCTTTTGAATAGAGTTTAGGCTAAGGGCAATTTCCTTTAGTTGCTCTGCTGAAGTGCTTATTATTTGGGCTGATTGGGTAAAAGTTTCAAAGCCTATGCTAAGCTGTTCAAGTGTTTGTGAAATCTGAACAAAAGAAGAATCTTGCTCGCTGTTTATGACTTGAATATCACTTGCGCTTTCTGCAGTTATTTCGCTAGAAGTTTTTAATTCATTAAATTTTTCTTCCAACTTTGAAAAAAGAATGCTACCTTCCCTGATTTTTTCCGTACCACCTTCACTTGCAATTATCAGGTTATCTGAAGCGTGTTGTATTGCAGTAATGCGGCTTCTTATTTCTTTTGTTGAGTCTGTTATTGTTGCTGCTAAGCGTCTTATCTCGTTTGCCACAATATGAAAGTTTTCTCCCTGCTCCCCAACAGATGATGCTTCTATTTCTGCGTTAAAGGCAATAGTTCTGGTTTTTCCTGCAATAGTGTCAATTGTCGCGATTATTCCCCAGACCTTATCTATTTGCTCGCTTAAGTTTTTTATGCCAGTTATGGTGTCTATATTTGCTTGTGTTATCTCGCTAACTTTCAGCATATTTTGAGTTAAAATAACAGAGATGTCATTTACACTTTCAAGGGTCATGGAGGCATCCTGAGAAACGTCGGTAATATTTTTTGATACCTCAAGCAGCAGTTCTTTTACATCATTCATTGTTGAGACACAGTTGTTTACGCTCTGTAGCTGAAGTAATGAAGTGTCTGCTGTCTCTTTTGCGGAAACTGACAGGTCTTGTGTTGTAGTAAAAATATCTTTGCCTGTTTTATCCGCATCCTGTGCTATTGAGTAAAGGTGCTTAGTAAGATCATTAATTATATAGTTTGTGTAGGAAAGCTCAGTGCCTAAATCTGTGGGCAAGTAAAAGTTATCCGTACTTTCTTCTCCTATGATATTTCCTTCTGTTGTTTTTTTTAGTATCTCGTTAATCTGCTTAACCATTCCCAGTATATGGTCAAAAAAGACATAAGACATTATGACGCAGATGATAAGGTTAAATACTATAAGTATCGCGGTATTCATCAGAAAAACATTTTTGTCCGCTGGAAAAAGGTTCTGCTTTATAACGTAGACAGCTTCAATCAGGTTTGCAAAAAGAAAGGGTAAAACTATATGATATATAACCCTCGCATACATTTTCATTCCAAAGACTTTGTCTTTGTGGGCAACCTCTTTGTCTATACCTTTTTTTATTAAAATATAATTATACTTTGTGCAAAGTTTTTCCGCATAGCAATAGGCAAGGACACCCGCATCAACTGCCCCATAAAAAGAAGTCAGGGAACAAAAAAGTACAATGTTCAGTTTTATTCCAAAGAAAATAAAAAATCCTAAAATAACAGTCAGGGCCCCTATGTAAAAAACAAGGAGGACTTGTATACAAATATATAGTGGAAGTCCCATCAGTTTTTTAGCGGTATCTGTTCTTTCTGCTTCATTAAGGTTTTCTATGTTCTCAAGGGTTTTAGATAAGTCTTGGGTAAGAAAGCGGTTTGTATGCGGAGCCACAAGAAATTGCAGTGCCATTGTTACAGCTACCATCATGAGAATCATTTTTACTATGTTCCAAGTGCCAAGTTCAGAGTAGGGCATCCCCGCAAAATAGAACATGTAAGTTGCGACAACTGTTGCCGCTATTATATTCGGAAATAGACCGGTGTCCATCATTTGAAGCTCAAATGTCTTTGCTTTATTATTCTTCTTTCCCATATATAAACCTCATTTTGTCGTAAGGGCAACAGCCCCATCCCAGTTGTCAGGTTTGTTGACTAAAAAGTTTTTACACCTTTCTAGCAAAACTTTAGAAGCTTTGTCCTCACTTTTTCTTGCCAGAGCCTTTTCAAAATAATCTATTGCCCTTGAAAAATTTCCTATCAAATATTGATTCATTGCTTTTTGGTAGTTGTCCAAAAATTCCTCATCTTCTTTTTTGTCCCTTTCGGCAAGCTCATATATTGCTACAGGAACAGACTTTCCCTTTACTTTTACAGTGTCAAGGTGCCTCGTGTACTGACCGTCAGTTAAATCTTCTTTTACAGAATCGGTTATAATAATTGGAGTTCCGTATATTTTTGTGAGCCCTTCAATTCTAGAAGCAATATTTACGTTGTCTCCAATTACTGTGTATTCTTTTTTTTCTTCACTTCCTATAGAACCTACAATTGTATTTCCATAGTGGATGCCCGTTCCAATTTCAAAGCTATATCCTTCAGGCATTTTCAAATCAATTTTTAAATCTTTTAGAGCCTGCCTCATGCCCAATGCTGCGTTGGCCGCCCTGTTTCCGTTATCTTCATAGCTTTCTGGGGCACCAAAAAGAGCCATAATGGCATCCCCCATAAACTTGTCTATGGTCCCCCCATTATCACGGATTATCTTCCCCATAATAGAAAAATACTGGTTTAAAAACTCAACTACTTTTTCAGGTTCATTTATTTCGCTGATTGTGGTAAAACTTCTTATATCGCAAATTAAAATAGCAACCTTCCGTTTTTCTCCAACAGAGGCAGTTATGGAAGATGCCCCTGAAATTATTCCCTCTATGATTTTAGGTGGCAAAAAGTGACTGAATGATTGTTTCATTTTTTGCTCTGAATAAAGGGCCTTACCATATTCAATAGAATGGCGCAGGAGCTTTTCATAAATGTTGATTATATATAAAAGTCTTTCCTTAGCCCTGTTGTTAAAGATTTCCGTTTTAGAAGAAGCAATATGAATGGTAAAAAAAGCATCTTCTGCGCTAGGCTCAAAAAATTCATAGCTTTTTAGTTTTTGAATTTTTAAAGAGGAAATTTCATTTTCTTCTATGTGTTTTACAAGATCCCAATTTATTACCTTTTTGCTTTTTACCTTTGAGCAAAAGTCAGATCTGCACACGGTCATAAATTCTGAAAAGTCATTTGCAGAAAGTTCATTTATTTTCTTGTAGTATTCAGTAATAGTTGGTCCCCTTACTATAACTGCGATTGCATCACAGCTAACGACTCCAGAGACAGCAAGAACTGTTTCTTTTATTAACTCTTCAATGTTAAAAGAGTCAATCAATGCCTGGTAGCAGCCTTTTAGAATGTAAAGATTAAACTGTTCCGTGTCATAAGCTGCCTGCAAGAGATTTATTATTTGTTTGGCAGTGGGAGCGGGATAACGTTTTTTTTCTGTCTTTTTCTGCTTGGCAATTATTTTTGCTACATAATCGCCTAAAAGGTTCATGTTGTTTTCTGAAGGAATAAAAAATCCATCGCAGAGTATATTTTTTGCCCAAAAATTAAAAACTGAGTTTTCTTCTGTTGAGCATATTATAATCCCTATATTGCGAAAGGCCCCTGTGTTTTTTAAAATCCTAGATAAGTTATAGCCGTTTATTATGGGTAAGTCTACAAATGTAATTATACAGTCAGGCCTGTCTGTAAAAACATAGCGCAGTGCATCTGCTCCGTCAACAGCTTCTATTACTTTATAGCCCTGGTCTTTTAGAGATAAAGAAATCATGTCTCTCATTGTTTTAGAATAGAAGGCAACAAGAACTGTCTGCTTTTCTTCCTTTACTTTTATATCCTCATTCACCTAACAGCTCCTTTACTGCCTGCAGCAGATTTCCCCTCTGAAATTCAGACTTTACTATAAATGCCTGCGCGCCAGCATCCATAAATTCTTTTTTTACTTCAGGGTCATAGACTCCTGAAACTATTATTACAGGTGTTTTAGCATATTCTTCCATGCGCCTTATGTTGCTTAGAAGAACAAGACCGTCCATACGGGGCATCTTCATGTCCGTTATAATAACATCCGCATGTTTTGTCCGTAAAAAATCAAGCGCATCTATACCATCATTTGCAGTCTCAACATTATAACCATCAGTTTCAAAAATAGCTTGCTCAATTTGCCTTGTAGTCGTAGAGTCATCAACAACAAGGACTGTCCTGATTTTTTTCTCATTTTTTACCCTGTACTTTTTCATGTCATAGGCAAGAAGTCCCCTGAGCCTGCTTATTGTGTCAGGAATATTTAGAATCGGGATAATAGAATAATTCTCATCGTAAACAACCCCCTGCAATGCACTCATTTTTTTTAGGATTTGCGGTAGGGGGGTGACCACCACATTCTCATATTGATCAATGGAATCAACGATTATTGCA
>CAJOQA010000189.1 GCA_905236465.1 uncultured Treponema sp. | reverse complement strand
TAGTGACAAAAAAAATCACCCTGTTTTTTTTCAGGATTACTGATTTACGGGCAAATCTGCAGCTGCTAAGCCGCCATCCTTGGCTTGATAACTTTGCTTAGAAAGTAGTATAATAAAATAGGTAATATGAGCGAAGAAAATACAAACCGTAAGGTAAAAGACAGTGTATTTGTAGACCTCTTTGGAAAAGACGAAACCGCGCCACAAAACTTTTTATCTCTTTACAATGCACTGCACAACACAAATCTTTCCCTAAAAGACACTAGTCTAAAGCAAGAAATGCTTGACAGTGCTATGTATATGTCTTTTGTCAATGATGTTGCTATGCAGATAAACGGAAAGATAGTTGTCCTTATAGAACATCAGTCTACCATAAATAAAAACATGCCCTTACGTCTCTTAGATTACATAACACACATTTACGAAAGAATAATTCCCAGTAAATCGAAATTTAAGAGAAACTTAATAAAAATTCCTTTCCCTGAGTTTTATGTCTTATATAATGGAACTGAAAAAACAGAGCCTTTCTTTGAAGAAAGACTTTCCGACGCATTTTATAAAGAGGATGATGACTCAACAAGGCCTACGTTAGAATTGCTTGTAAAAGTATACAATATAAATACAGATATCGGCAAGGACCTGTTAAAAAAATGCAATGTCCTAAACCAATATTCTCAGTTAATTGACTTAATCCGTTATTCAAAAAGTCACACAGAAGAACTAAACACTGAAGAGCCGTTTAAGTGGGCAATACAAGAAGCTAAAAAGAAAGGTATTTTAAGCGATTACTTAGAGCGAAAAGCAGCGGAGGTAATAAATATGTTTAGTATAGAATACGACTACGCAACTGATATTGCAACACAAAGAGAAGAAGCCTGGGAACAGGGGCTAGAAAGAGGGCTTGAAAGGGGACTTGAAAGAGGCAAGATAGAAACAGCAAAAGAACTTATACAAATGGGGCTTTCTATTGAACAAATTGCACATGCAACTCATTTGCCACTTTCAGAGATAAATAAACTTAAAGATAATCTTTAAGTTTTGATAAAATGAGGGCATCGACAGGAAGTCACAACAGCAAGTTTTTAGCGATGCCCTTCAACGGATGTTTCATGAACCTACTTTTCTTTTACGACCGTAATTCTTGAAGCCTCCACAGTTTGTGTATTTCCGCCCATTCTTTTGACAGCAACGAAATCTCCGCTCTGAACGTCTGAAAGGGAAGCTCTAGAACTGCCCCTTTTTGCAGCTTTCCGTTCCTCATTAGAAGAAACCGGTTTCTTTTCCTTAGTAGAAGCAGAAGATTTTCTTTCCTTGCCAGAAGAAAAAGAATTCATTTTCGTAAGAGGATTAACATGCACTTGTGTTTCCTTTCCATCCGCATCCGTAACAGTCAAAGTTTTTGAATCAGTGTTTACGGCACTCACAGTTCCGCTTAAGTCAATTTGTCCGTGCGTTTCATGCCTGTGCTTTGGAAAATTAGATTTAGGGATTTTTTTTCCGTTTGCAAATGCTGAACCAGCTCCAAAAGCTAAGACCAATGCTGCAACTGCAGCTGTAGTAAATAATTTCTTTTTCATAATTTTCTCCTGTAAAGTTAGAATCTTGCCATGCAGTCTTTTCCGCCGCTGACAGTATAAAGCATACCACATGACAATGGCAGGAACATGAAGCACGGATTAAACGAAGATGAAAAAACTTTCAGAAAAAAAATCTTTTAGACTCATCTAAAAAGCAACTTTTTGTGGTATACTCTTTCTAATGAAGAAAAAGACTTTGCTTTTTATGCCTATTTTTCTCTTTTTCTGCGGACTTTTATCCGTAAATGCGCAGCCTCACCCTCGCAGGCCCAAGCCACTGCCCCGCAAAATGTCCCCGCAAAATGAGGATTTTTCTGTAATAGGTGCTAAAATTGAAGAAAGCGATAAATTCCTTACGATTTCTATATTTTTCAATGCGGCAGTAGATTCGTCTTCTGTCAACTCAAGAAATATTCTCATTAATAAAACAGAACTTCCCGCAAAAACAGAATTCTTATTTAATAAAAACAGGCACATGGTACGGTTTCAAGTGTCAAAAATCAGGGGAGAATTCTCATGTACTATTGCAAACCTATCTTCATTTGATGAAAGAATTATAAAAACAACAGAGCTTAACGGGCTTGAAGCAAACTCATTTTATAAATTTTCAAGGGAGTCCCATACATGGCAAAAATCCTCATTGTAGAAGACGACAAAGAACTTTCCCATATTACAGAATTAGAGCTGACCCACGAAGGATTCTCCGTAATAACGGCATCTGACGGTCGCGAAGGCTTCGAGAAAATCCAGAGCGAACAGCCAGACCTTGTACTGCTCGATGTGATGCTTCCCAGACTGAGCGGGCTTGAAATCTTACGCAAAGTGCGGAACGAACTTGAAAGCGACCTGCCCGTAATCCTTGTGACTGCGCGTGGCGAGACAATAGACAAAGTGGACGGCTTGAACTCTGGCGCGGACGACTACATTTCAAAACCTTTTAAGATTGAAGAAGTCCTTGCCCGCATGAACGCCGTTCTCCGCCGAAGTCAAAAAAACATAGGGCAAAAATCCGAGCTTCTCAAAAACGGCCCACTTGAAATGGTTGCAAGCGAAATGAAAGTCACCTTTGGCGACAGGCCCACCGAACTTTCCAAAAACGAATTCCTGCTCCTCAAATACTTTCTAGAAAATGTCGGCAAAATCCTCTCCCGCGATGAAATCATCAAAACCGTCTGGGGCGAAGAGTATTATATAGAAGAAAATAGCGTCGATGTCTATGTCCGCCACCTCCGCGCCAAGTTCGGAGATTCTGTGGTAAAAACAGTGCGTGGCATGGGCTACATTATGCAGGAGCTGGGAAGGATTTAGGCATTCACTAACTTCAATTCAAATAAATCTTGTTCGGCTTCAATTTCAGCTTGCGAAAGAATTTTTACTTTTTCATTTGGAATTTCTAATCCCCAATTATCCCACCCAAAATAATTTTTTCTTGCAAAAAGTTCTATTTTACTTTGTTCAGGAAACATTTTAGTAATTCCATCAATTACTATTTCTGGTTTTTCGCTGTGTTCTCCCCTATGAACCGATACTAACTGACGAACATTTCTTGCTCCCCGCGGAGTTGGAAACTTTCCCTTCTTGAAGGCTAAAACAAATTCTGTTTGTGACAAAGTATAACGACCAGGATTATGAACTTGCTTATCCCAAACAAAAGCCACTGTTTTATATTCAAACCCCCAAGCCACTCCTAATTCAATAGAATTTGCCATTCGAGGTCCTGTAGTCCACATGAATAAAATACAATCATCTTCTGATATTGACTGAACATCCAACATCTTCAAATCATTTGTATTGCATTTTTCCGCCGTAATCCCACGGTGGGTCAGCATAAATAACAGAATATTTTCTATTAGGCAATGCAGGATAAAGTTCTGCAAGAGGATTTTTTTTTGTTCTCCGTTTTGCTTCTGGATTATATTTTGAGTATCCAGTAATAGCTGGTTCTGACTGATTTGGCATGAAATAGTCCCTAAAAAAAAATGTTACTTATAGTCCGTTGACTTCTACTTTTTACAATTTATACTCTTTTTCTAGGGTTGTCAATATGAATATAAAAGAATCTTTCGGAAATAGAGTCCGAGAATTGCGTAATCGATTGGGAATTAGCCAGGAAAAATTCGCATTAAAAATCGATATGGATAGAACATACTTTGCTTCGGTTGAATCAGGAAAGAGAAATATTTCTATAGAGAATATTTATAAAATTTCAAAGGGCTTAGAAGTAAGTATGGGAGAACTTTTTAAGGGAGTATAATATGGCAAGTTCAGACTTTAAGTATAAATGGGGAATTTCGATGGATTTCGCCATTAGAAATACAGAAAATGATAAAATTCTTTTTGGTGAAATAAAA
The DNA here is from genome assembly GCA_905236465.1 of uncultured Treponema sp. GTDB lineage: Bacteria > Spirochaetota > Spirochaetia > Treponematales > Treponemataceae > Treponema_D. Next base: position 4 of record CAJOQA010000189.1, on the reverse strand, counting down.
CGCC
>CAJOQA010000188.1 GCA_905236465.1 uncultured Treponema sp. | reverse complement strand
ATGAAGATTATGACAATGATTAAAAAATTCTCAACATGATTTTCAAGTTACTACAGTTCGTTTTGACTATAATAAACGAACTGTAGGTGCATACTAAGATTAATCCTATAATCCTACTCTAAATCGCTTCTAAAGCCTGATCCAAATCAGCAATTATATCCTTCACGTTTTCTATGCCAACACTTAGCCTTACAAGATCTGGAGCAACACCACCAGCAATAAGTTCTTCATCACTCATCTGCCTGTGGGTAGAGGATGCAGGATGCAATACACATGTATGGGCATCAGCTACATGAGTTGCAATCATAGCAATATGAAGATTTTTCATAAAAGTTTCAGCTGCTTTGCGTCCACCCTTAACACCAAAAGAAATTACACCACAAGTTCCATTTGGCATATATTTTTTTGCAAGGTCATAATACTTATTGCCCTTAAGGCCTGGATAATTTATCCAAGAAATTTTCTCATGCTTTTCAAGAAATTCAGCAACAACCAAAGCATTTTTGCAGTGGCGTTCCATACGGACAGGCAAAGACTCAAGACCTAAGTTCAAGATATAAGCATTAAAGGGAGCTTGAATAGAACCAAAGTCCCTCATAAGTTGAGCTGTTGCTTTTGTAATAAAAGCTCCTTCTTTTCCAAATTTTTCTGCGTAAGTAATTCCGTGATAAGAAACATCGGGGGTACAAAGTCCAGGGAATTTTTCCTTGTTAGCCATCCAATCAAATTTTCCAGAATCCACAATTGCTCCGCCTACAGTAGCATCATGTCCGTCCATATATTTTGTTGTTGAATGAGTTACAATGTCAGCTCCCCATTCAAAGGGGCGGCAGTTGATGGGAGTAGCAAAAGTATTATCCACAATTAGAGGAACTCCGTGTGAATGTGCAGCTTTTGCAAAGCGTTCAATATCAAAAACAATCAAAGCAGGATTTGCAATTGTTTCGCCAAATACAGCCTTTGTGTTAGGACGAAAAGCCGCTTCAAGTTCAGCTTCACTACAGTCTGGATCAACAAAGGTAAAATCAATTCCCATCTTCCGCATAGTCACATTGAATAAATTAAAAGTTCCCCCATAAATTGAAGAAGAAACAACAACATGATCTCCAGAACTTGCAATATTAAAAACTGCAAAGAAATTTGCCGCCTGGCCGCTGGAAGTCAGCATGGCAGCAGAACCACCTTCAAGAGCAGCTATTTTTGCAGCAACCATATCATTAGTAGGATTTTGAAGACGGGTATAAAAATAACCGGCTGCTTCAAGATCAAAAAGCTTACCCATGTCCTCTGAAGTGTCGTACTTAAAAGTTGTAGACTGAACAATAGGAATCATCCTTGGCTCTCCATTCTTTGGCTGATAGCCTGAATGAATGCACAGTGTTTCTTTTTCCATAAAAATAAGAACCTCGTTTTTTCGTGATTGCTCAAGTATACTACATTTCCTCTAAATAGTTAAGGGCCCTGTTTTACTGCACATTTAAAAATTTTTCTTGCCAAAAAAAGTGTTTTCAATGTAAAATATTCTTGTAACAATTTTTATATTGCAAGTTTTTAATATTTAACGAGGTTAATTGATATGAACATTATAAAGATTTGTGCTGCTACCCTTGCAGTCCCTTCAATTTTTTTTGCAATCAGTTGTAAGTCTTCTCAAAACATACTATTGAACGATTATTCACCCGTAGCAATTCAAACTGTCTACAGTAATTCCGGTATGCCTTGGTACGTAAACTCATCCACCTCAACAACCGAAGTTGATCAAGAGGAAGAAGGACTTATAACCGGAGTAATAAACAAGGCGATTGACAGGAATAACCCCGAAAGAGACACCGCACAAGAAAGGATAAACCTTGCAGCAGACCTGCTTGTCCAAAAGATGGGTAATCTTGGAATTGAAGCCATTACACCCCAAACGCATCCGAATGCAGTTTCTTACCAAAAAAAAGGAGCCTCCTTTCTTGATTCCGCCTCGAATTACATTCCGGCAGAAGGTTACGCTATAATAAAATCTAACAGCAACGGCCTTAACAGAAAAATAGCAGAGGAAACAGGAGCAAAAGCAGAGCTTTACATAGCCTTTAAATTCAAAAAGGAAAAGGTCCTTAACGGAGTTCACGAAGTTGGCGTTGCGGCCAGGACAGAATTACAAGTTTATGGTGCAGACGCAAAGAACAGTAAGATTATCTACAAAACCTACACTTCAACCTCTTCTAAATACGCAGATTTACACAATAGCAAGTGGAACAGGCAGGAAGTCTGCGAATATTTTCCAGTAACCATAGAAAACGTAATAAACCAATTCCTTATGGACTTTTACGATGGCTCATCCCCAGCCCTAGATGTAAACTCAGCTGCTAAGAGCCAAGAGCAAACGGTGAATCTGACCATACCTTCTTCAGTAAAAACTAAAGATACAAGTGCAACAGAAGAAGATCCAGTTATGGCGCAAAAGAAAGAAACTGCCCGTCGTCTCTTAGCAAAGGGAATGTCAGTTCAAGAAACCGCCGAAATGACAGATTTATCCGAAGAAGAGGTACAAGCCCTTATAAAACAAGAAGAAGAAGCTGAATAAAAAAAAAGGGGCAACCGCCCCTTTTCACTATGCTAAGCAAGCATCCAAATCTTTACAGATTGCTTCCTTATCCATATCTTGCCCAATAATGCAAAGCTTTATCATTCTGTCTCCAACCTTTTCATCCCATTCATCCTGTATGCGGGGGTTTTCAGCAAGAATGCGCTTTTGCTCTGCAGGAGGACAAGAAGCAATCCATTGTCCAGAGTAGCCTGCCTGAATCTGCCTACCAGAAGACTCAAAGACATAAGCCATTTCTTCTTCGTCGCTAAACCACATAAGCCCTTTACACCTTATGATGCTACGTGGCCACTTGTTGCAGAAATTATCCAATTTTACGCGGTCAAAGGGACTACGGCGGAAATAGATAAAGGTTGAGATCCCATATTCATCCTCATCAGCTCCAGTATCCCCCTCAGCCTTATGCTCGTGGTGGTGATGGTGGTCATGCCCATGCTCTTCTTCGTGGTCGTGGTCATCATCGTCGTCCTCGTCCTCTTCTTCCTCTAGTTTTTTACACCAACCGGCAGAAGCGTAAACATCCTCAAAATCAAAGGAATTTGTGCCCAGCATATCTTCAATAGGGGCATTTCCACGTACAGTCTCAATAATCTTTACTCCAGGGTGCAGGACATCTATAACTGCACGGACTTTCTTAAACTCTTCATCTGTAACAAGGTCCTTCTTGTTAATTACCAGGGTTGAACAGAATTCAATCTGCTGGACCAGCAAAGACTCTATGTCTTCTTCTTCCATGTCTTTCTTTAAGAGCCTGTCACCACTTGCAAATTCGTCAACCAGGCGCTTAGCGTCAACTACACCTATAACATTGTCCAGCCTACCGTTTTGAACCTGCTCTATAGACTGAGCTATAGGCATCGGCTCACAAACGCCACTAGCTTCAATTAAAATGTAATCAAATTTTCCACCCTTGATGATATTCTCAATATTGTTTACAAGGTCAGTCTTTAATGTACAGCAGATACAGCCGTTTGTAAGGGGAACAATAGAAGAAGTGTCAGTTATTTTTGCTCCGTCGGCAATCAACTTTGCATCAACATTTACCTCTCCAATATCGTTTACAACTACGGCAACCTTGTAGCCTTTTTGATTTGTAAGAATCTGGTTTAAAAGAGTTGTCTTTCCTGCCCCCAAATATCCACAAAGAAGGGCAATTGGTGTTTGTTTTTTTGCCATTTTATATCTCCTACTGTAAAAATATACTGAATTTATGCAAAATCGGCTAGTATACCGAATAACAAATAGCTACAACCTTGGCACTAGTCCACAAGTTTCTTTTTACCCCATTCGCTAACCAACACCTTCGCATCCTTGCTGATTAAAGCCTTTGCAAACAGTGGGGTAACTAAAGTAAAAAGCTGGCTTAGCCTTATCATTTCATCCTGACTGAAAGAACCCAAAACATAATCCGCAACCGACCCATTGCTACACTTACCTATCCCCAAGCGAAGGCGAAAGAAGTCCCCTGTGCCCAAGACAGCCTTTGCTGACCTAAGCCCATTATGGCCACCTAAGCCACCGCCCCACTTGAAACTTACAAAACCAGGGGCCAGTTCTATCTCATCATGGACTACAAGTATATTTTCAGGGGGAATCTTGTAAAAGCGTGCAGCTTCACCGATTGACTCCCCGCTAAGGTTCATGTAGGTAAGGGGCTTTAAAAAGTGCAGGCGTTTCGGAGCCTCTTGCGGAAGTGGCAGGCTCCCGTCAGATCTTGGCTTTATTAAGGAAGCTTCAAGCAACCAGGCTGCAAAATCAGAAAAATCAACGGATGCAAGCTCCCCCTTAAACTTATTCTGCCAAGACAGTTTAGAGGCAAAGGGCAAGGACTCTTCAAAAAGCCAAGCCGTATTATGGCGGGTATTGTGGTATTCCTTACCATAATTTCCTAAAAAAGCTACTAGTTCAATCATATCATTTCCTACAACTTGCTTCTTCCCCTAAAACTTCTCGCCAGGGTAACCTTATCTATATATTCCAAATCGCCACCAACAGGCAATCCGCTTGCAAGCCTGGTAACTGCAAGGTCTGGCCTTACATCCATAAGCAGCTTATGAACGTACAGGGCAGTAGTATCCCCTTCCACTGTGGGGTTTGTCGCAAGAATAACTTCCTTTACTTCCCCTGTTTTCACCCTATCAATCAGGGAAGCTATACGAAGTTTATCCGGTCCTATTCCATCTAAAGGACTGATAACCCCTCCCAGAACATGGAAAAGTCCCGTATACTCATGCGAAGCATCAATAGTCGTAACATCCTGGGCCTGCTCAACAACACAAATCGTAGTCCGGTCCCTTCCTGAATCTTGGCAGATGGGGCAGGGATCGTTTTCCGTCCAAGCTCCGCAAACAGAACAAGGTCGCACACGGCTTTGCAGATTTTCTATCTGTCTTGCAAAAAGAGAATTAAAAGATTGGGGCCCCTTAAGCAAAAAAGAAGCCAGCCTATAACCTGATTTCTTTCCTATTCCAGGCAGCCTTGAAAAACTTTCAGCAAGTTCTTCTATCGCATTCATACGCCCATACCAGGAATATTCAAGCCTGAAACCATAGGACCCAACTCACTCTTAATTTTTTCTTGAATTTCAGTCATAGCAGCATGGTGGGCAGCCCTAATCAAATCTTGAAGCATGGGAACATCACGATTATCAACACAAATGGGGTCCAACTTTACGTCAACAATTTCAAAGCGACCGTTTATGGTTATACAAACCATATTGCCACCAGAAGAGCCTGTCGCAGTTAAAGCTCCCAACTGCTCCTGAACTTTTTGCACCTGCTCCTTTACATTCCCTAAATTTTTAAGCATCTCAAAAGGATTCATCACGAACCTCCAACTATAGAACCTTTAAATATATCTTTAATAATTTGAACCTGTAGCGGAATTTCTTCCTTAACAGAATTAACCCTTGCTTCTTCTAGCTGCACATGAAAAAGTATATCCTTAGCAAAGGTTTTCCTAAGCCATCCTTGAATTTTTACGATATTTTGCTCCAGTTGCATTATATCAAATTTACTTTCAACCTTTGCATTTATCTTTCCATCAGAATAGGTCCAAGAAAAAGTTTTAGACAGTACCCCAGAAAGCAGGCCATCATTCACTGAAAAATCACTTATAATGGTCTCCCTCACCTTATCACAGTCACTTACATCAAAATCTACAGAAGCCATCTCTTGGACCGCAGGTGAATCATCGGGAGCAGCCATACTGTACCCGTCAGGATCAACATACGATTCGGCGGCCTCCTGCTGACCGCCCCTGTCAAAAGGGTCGCTTACCTGACTGACTTCAGAAGCAGCTTCTTCGTTTTCTTCTATTTCGTCTAGGGCAGAAAAATGTGCCTTAAAAGCAGTAGAAGCAGCTGCCTTTGCAACTTCTTGCGGCTGGCTTTGGGACCTTGCTGATTTTAAAAGCAGGGGCTTAACCGCATCTATTGCTTTTTTCACCTCAGAAGGAGAGGTATAGTCTTTTAGCCAACAAAGCCTGCTTACTGCAAGCTCTGCCTCAAACCTGGGGTTAAGCGAATAGCGAATATCCCTGTAAAGCTGTAAGAAAATACTTAAGGCTCTTTCAATCTGAACCTGAGACCAGGCATCTAACACCTTTTTGCTAAAGCGGGAAGCATTCTGACCTAGCAAAGCCTCTCTAGTTACCCCGTTTTTTATAAGAAGCAGGCTTCTAAGATAATCGGAACAGTTTGAAATCAGCTGCTCAAGGCTCACCCCATTTTGCATGTAATCGTCAAAGAGCAAGAGGGCAGAAGAAGTATCAGATACAACGCAAAGTTCAAAAAGGGCGTTCAGGCTGTCTGTCCCAACAAGTCCCAATTTATCCCTGATTTTTTCATACGTAATCTCACCACCGCTAAAGGCAGCAACCTGGTCAAAAAGAGTATAGCTATCGCGCATTGACCCGCCAGCTTCTCTTGCAACCCAATACAGGGCTTCGTCTTCAGCCTTTACACCGATCTCTTTAGCTGCCAGGGCAAGCTGTTCTTTTACTTTTTCTACCGGAACCAGGCGAAAGTTAAACTGCTGGCAACGAGATTTAATAGTTGCGGGAACCTTTTGCAACTCTGTTGTAGCAAAAATGAAAATTACGTATGGCGGTGGCTCTTCAATGGTCTTTAGCAAAGCATTAAAAGCACTGGTACTAAGCATGTGAACTTCATCTATAATATAAATCTTATAGCGACTAGAATTTGGGGGAAAAAGAACTTCGTCTTTGATTTGTCTTACATCATTTACACTAGTATTTGAAGCACCGTCTATTTCAATAACATCTAAAGAAGAACCAGCTGTTATTTCTTTACAATTTTGGCACTGACCACAGGGGCTAATCGTAGGACCCGATGCACAATTTAAGGCTTTTGCAAGAATACGAGCAGTAGAAGTCTTACCACAACCCCTAGGACCTGAAAATAAATATGCGTGGGCTATTTTTCCTGACTGAATGGAGTTCCTAAATGTTTCTGCAACGAACTCTTGTCCAACTAAATCTTCAAACCTTTGCGGCCGCCTTCGGGTCGCCGTTACCTCATAAGCCATAGCCTATAAGATAGCATAAAAATAAGT
>CAJOQA010000187.1 GCA_905236465.1 uncultured Treponema sp. | reverse complement strand
TGTGCTATAATATCATTCATGGAAGAAAGATTTCTGCCTATTGGCATCCAAGATTTTGAGAAGCTTAGAAAAGAAAATTATGTTTATGTTGATAAAAGCTCATTAGTATATCAGCTGGCTAGGATAAGTACCCCGTATTTTCTTAGCCGTCCCCGCCGCTTTGGCAAGAGCCTCCTCTTGTCTACGATGGAAGCTTATTTCTTAGGTAAGCAGGAGCTCTTTGCGGGCTTGGATATTGAGAAGGAGGAAAAGGACTGGACTGAATACCCCGTCATAAAAATAAGTTTTGGATCAGATAATTATGAGACAAAGACGAAACTCCTTGCAGTTCTTGATGATACTCTGACTAAGATAGAAAGAAGGTTCTCAGTTGTCAAAACATCAGATTTGCCTTCAATACGGTTTAAAAATCTTATCCAGTCTGTTGCAGAAAAGACGGGTCAGAAGGTTGTAATCCTTATAGATGAGTACGACAAGCCTATTCTAGATGCCCTCTATACAGAGTACGAGGAACAGAACAGGCAGGAGCTTAGGAGTTTTTACAGCCCTCTTAAGGACAGTGACAAATACATTCGCTTTCTCTTCATAACGGGTATCACAAAAATTTCGCATGTAAATATATTCTCGGGTCTTAATCAGATGAATGATATTAGCTTGAATAGAAGTTATTCTTCGATCTGTGGAATTTCAGAATCTGAATTAGATAAATATTTTCAGCCTGAAATAGAAAAACTTGCTGAAGACCAGGAAATGACTGTTGCTGAAACCAAAGCGAAACTTGCCGAGATGTATGACGGCTATCATTTTACGCATGATGTGGAGGGGGTCTATAACCCCTTCTGCCTTTTGAAATGCTTTAGTGAAAGAGATTTTGGCTCCTATTGGTTTGAAAGCGGAACTCCGACTTTTCTTGTAAAGACATTGCAGAACCAGCCCCTCTTTCTTTCAAGCCTTGTTAATGGAAAAAGAGTAAAGGAGGACAACTTCAAAAACTATGATCCTGACTCCAAAAATATGCTTCCGGTTGTCTACCAAAGTGGGTATCTAACAATAAAAGGATTTGAAAAGAAACGTCGGCTCTATACACTGGATTTTCCAAATCGGGAAATAGAAGAAGGTTTTCTAAACGTTCTTCTAAAAAAGTTCGTCAATGTTCCAGACGATGACCTGGGGCTTGCTGTTGAAAATATTTATGAAGCAATGGAAAGACATGATATAGATAAAGTTCTTTCCATAATAAAAGCCGCAATCGCAGATCTGCCCACGGTGGTTAAAAAAGATATGTGTGAGAACTATTATGAATCTGTTACGCATCTGATTTTCCGCCTTACGGGTTTCCCTGTAGTTTCAGAGCTTCAGTCTGTGGCAGGTAGAAGCGACGTAGTGGTCTCCACAGAAGACAGCGTCTTCATCTTTGAGCTAAAGATGGACAAGGGCAGGGACTATGAAACTGTAGTAGGGGAGGCAGTGGCACAAATTGACGCTAACGGCTACGCAGACAGATTTGCAGTAAGCGGGAAAGACATGTACAAGGTAGGGCTAGTTTTTTCAAGTGCCGGCAAGGGGCTTTTGGGGTGGAAGATAATATGACATTAAAGATTAAAGAGCCATTTCTGCCATCTTTTTTACGTAATCCTTCCATTCTTTAACCAACCAGTCAGGTTCAAGGGGAACTGCTTTTTCCCTTGGCTTAAAGTCCATTCTAGAACCTTGTATGTTTGAGTAGAGGTAAATGTTATAATGGTAGCCCCTTCCTCATCATTCTCTGTAATCACCTGATCTTCTGCCCACAGGCTCTCCTTTACCATAGCTCTTGTGTCCTCAAAAAATTTTATGGAAACTTTGGCCGTTTCCCCACCCTTAAAGGCCCCAAACTTTCCGCCTCCGCAAGTGTTTCCCCATCCTTCTGTGAAACAGAGAACAAGAGCATATCGAACTTTGATTCATAGTAGTAGCCGTTATGGGCCTTGTCATAACAGATAGGAGCCTGCATCCGGTCGCGCATGAACTCTATGGATCTGCTGATTGTGGGCTGGCTGCTTTCTAGCACAACCGCCAAATCTTTTGTGTTGGGGTTGCAGCCAGAAGCTATCTTCTTGTGAATTTTCATAAGTCGTTCTAGTATTGCGTATGTCATACCTATATTATAGCACAGAAGTAAATCAAAGTATCTGCTTTTTCATCTGCATCATCAACTGAATCTTTTATCAACTCAAGTATACGTTCTTTTTGGACGGTTGTATAGCTGTTGTTTTTCCACGAGTCCTCCATAGTATCAAGAAACGTTTTTTTGTCATTGCCTGTGGAGCCACAGACAGGGATGTCGCTACGGAAAAAAATCAATAGGGATTTTCTGGCATCCGCTGCCTCTTTAGCATTCGTTTGCCTATCAACAAAAATCTTAAGGCAGTTTTTTAAGCAGGAAAACTTTTTAACAGTCTCAAAATTTTCCTGATACAGTTCTTGCAACACATGGTACAATTTATCCCTAGCGTCTGCCGTGGTATCCTCATATTTGTGTATCACAGAATTGAAAAGATATTCGATATTGATACCTAATGCTTCAGTATTATTCCGATTGGAGCGTAGCGGAAAGAGAAATCTATAACAGTATTGGATTCCTCTTCATACTTAAAGACAATGTTATTTTTCCCACCTAATGAATTTTACATAAGGATTGTTTGGATCCTTCGTATAATCAGCATAAACCATCTGCAAAGCACCCATATAATAATATGCTTCAACGTTTTTTAAACCAGATTCCATTGCAAATCGCTCCTGTTTCGTATTTAGAGAACCTCCTCTAGCAGCTTTAAAATTTTTTAACTGTTCATCAGATAATTTTTCTGTAGTTTGCATAATTAAAAACACTACGCTACTTGAACAGTTTTCTTTTAGTGCACAATATCTGTATTTTTCTGCAAATACAGACCCAACCATTATTAAAGCGAACGCTATTAGCAAGATTGCTTTTTTTTCGTCTTTGACCGGACGAGCTTTTGCTTCAATGAAACTTGAGAATTTGCTTTTGAAGATAGACGAAAGAATTGAAAAGTGGAATCTTTCGATGACGAATGAAGCGGCTTTTATCGACTTCCGTGAGCATTAAGCTTTGTGCAGAAAGTGCAGGCCTCGTCCGCCGATTTTGTGTCGCACGATTTTACGGAATTTCCGCTTGATAATTTGACGGCTGACGATTTTGTCTACTGCGACCCGCCGTATTTAATTACGACAGGCTCTTACAATGACGGAAATAGTGGCTTTAAAAACTGGACAAAAAAATGTACGGTACATCATCTGCAAAAGGATTACTCAAATTCAAGCTACAACACCGCGCGGTCGGGAAGCGATGAAGTTTTGGTAATGAATTATGCTTTGCTGCATGAAAAATGAAAAGTTAAAAATAGACTTATTTACTCCGGTTGAAAGCCCAGTTCTTCTAGCATCTGCAAATCCTCATCATTTGATGAACCTTCTATTGTTAGGAAATCACCGGAAATAAGGGCATTGGCCCCTGACTTGAATGAATCTATTCCATTACGGCCCAGTTTTTTTCTGCCTGCTGCAGTGCGTAATGTCGCGGCAGGCATGATAAAACGAAACACCGCAATAGTCCTAAGAATCTCATCTTTGGAAAGTTCCTTTGCATTTTCAAGGGGAGTTCCCTTTATTGGGCTTAGAATATTTATTGGAATTGACTGGGGGCCTATCTCCCTAAGAGCCAACGCAAGTTTTACACGCTCAGCCCTGCCTTCACCCAAGCCTATTATTCCTCCGCAGCAGAGTTCAAGCTCTGCTTTTTTTGCGGCCTGTAAAGTTTTTATTCTGTCACCGTAGCTGTGACTTGTGCAGATGTTAGGATAATAGCTTTCGCAACATTCAATGTTATGGTGGTAGCGCACAATACCAACTTCTTTTAGCCTTAGCATCTGCTCGTAGGAAATTATCCCCAGGGATGCGCAAAGCTTTACCTGAGGGCAGCCTTCGGTGATTGTTTTAAAACATTCAAGTACTTTCTCAAAGTCAGGACCTGAAATTCCTTTGCCCGCTGTTACCAAAGAAAGGCGGGAAATTTTATTTGCGGCAGCATATTTTGTTTTTTCCAATGCTAACTTTGCATCAATAACATCACTGCTAGGGCAGTCCGTTTTCCACCAGGCAGACTGAGCGCAGTACTTACAGTTTTCAGAGCACCGGCCTTGCTTAGCGTTTATAATTGAGCAAACACTAGTTGTTGAAGGGCAGAATTTTTTTCTTAGATTATTTGCAGATTCAAAAAGTTCATTTGAATCTGCTACAGAATAAAGTTTCATTGCTTCGTCAAAGTCAACTTTATGATTTTCTTCTGAAATCCTTTTATAAAGATTTTGTATAATCGATTCCATATTTTCTCCTGAAACTAACTTCTATTTAATAAAGCCTTTCGTGTTATTTCTGCCTTATATAAAAGGCAGGAAAACAGGGCGGAAAACTCAGCATAAAAAATTCGTATTTTAAAAAGACTGAATCTCTTTTTAGGACTTCTAGCCTTTGCCGCAAGTTCAATCTTGTTCCAAGTGTCAAAAATCATGGGAATAAAATTGATGGTAAGAGAAAGCAAGAGGGCAGGGTTTATTTTTTTTATAACCGGTAAAATTTTTGCAAGACAATTTTGCACTTGTTCTAAGGCATCCTTTATTTGAATTGAAGATGTTGTTTTAAAAACTACGGAGGCAACCAAACTTGTCAGCAAAAACCTTAGTGTATATAAAAGCCCTTCTATTAAACCTTCCTTACTAAAAGTAAAAGTTATAAAATCAAAAGTCTTAAAAAGTGTCACTAAAAAACCAAGGAATAGAACTGGATGCAAAGCTAAAAGCGTTTTTACTGAAGGGGAGGCGATAAAAAAAATCAGCAGTGCTATAAAAATACAACTTGCATTTTTTATGTAAAAGGCAAGAGCAGAGGCTTGTCCCTTATTGTAGCAAACAAATATACTGAATATTAGCAAAAAAATAATTTTTACAAGGGCTGGAATTCTATGCATCGGGGAAGTGCCCTTCTGATACGAAAATAGGGTTACAGCCACAGTAAATCCTCCAATTTGTTATAGGAATTAAGCGGATTGCGTATACTAAATTCTTCAAGGTTCAATTTGAGACCTTCACTCGGTTTTCCATCAAAGCGGATTTTTCCTTTGTCAAGGATTATGAACCTGTTTGCTAAAGCAAGCACCTTTTCTATTTCATGCGTCAACAGAATAATGCTTTTGCCTTCTTCCTTTAAGTCTTTAAGTATGGCACATACTTGCTTAACACCAGGCCAGTCAAGATTTGCAAAGGGCTCGTCAAAAATAATCAGGTCCCGCCCCATTGCAAGAATGCCCGCAACAGCAAGTCTTCTTTTTTCACCACCGCTCATTTGCCTGGCAGGAAAATCTTTTTTTTGCTCAAGCCCTGTTTTTTCCAAGGCCTTCTGGACACAGGCCTTAAGCTCCCCTTTTTTTAAGCCGCAGTTTTTTGCCCCAAAAGACACGTCTTCCCAGGGGCTTTCCCCAAGAATCTGCGAGTCCGCATCCTGAAAAACAAGGCCTGCCTGTATCCCCTTCTGCAAAATAATTTCACCACTAGAAGGAGTGTCAAGACCTGCAATCAAACTCATCAGGACACTTTTCCCAGAGCCATTAGAACCACCAATTACAATAAAGTCACCCTTGCTTACGCTAAAGGAAACTTTGTCCAAGGCAATTTTTTTGGATGCAAAAATACGGCTGACATCTTTTACTTCAAGTATTGTCTGCATGTTAATTTGTGTAACCGTAAATAATCGGGCGGAATTTTTTTGTAAGCAAAAGCATTAAAACTAATTTGATACTATTGCCAGGAATAAAGGGTAAAAGAACTAGGGGTACGGTTTCCGCAAGAGACTTACCTGTAAGGTGCATAAAGCCTATAATTCCGCAAGTAAATGCAACAACAGTCGCAAGTAGGGCTGCGATAAAAATTAAAATCCATTCTTTTATTTTATTATGTTCCTTTTTGTTGTTCAAAAAAACAAAAAGAAAAAGCCCGCCGATTATTGCTGCCAAGAGGTAGCCGATTATAAAACCGCCTGTTGGTCCTTGCAAGATAACGTTGATGCCTGACTTACCAGAAAAAACAGGAAGTCCTAAACAACCCACTATTATAAAAACAAGAACTGCAAGTCCACCGAAAACTGGGCCTAAAAGGAGACCTGAAAGCATTGCCATCATGTCCTGAATAACAATCGGGATACCGCCTGGAAGTGGTATTTGAATAAAACAAGCTGCAGACGTTAAAGCCGCAAAAAGTGCGGTTAAAATAAAAATAGTTGATTTAATAGATGATGTTTTTTTTGGGTCACCCATTTTTTGTTCTCCTTGAATTTTTATAGGTCTTTATTTTATATATGAATCACTACCTGGAATAAGAAATTTTTCTTCTTGTTTATCAGAAGATAAAAGTCCCATGCCACAAGCGTTAATTCCGTTAAAAGTATAAGTTGAACCGCCCTGTTTTACTTGTATTTTTTTACCGGTATCCATGCACAAGGAATTCCAATGTTGGCAAAGGAGGGAATCTTGCTTTTTTACTTCTTGCAAAAGATTTTTAAATTCTTTGCAAAAGGATAACAGTAAATCTTTGCGGCTGGTATTTTCTGTTGAATCTAAAATACAGTCTGCTTTTTCAAGCTTAGGCGCGGATGAGATGTTTACCCCAATCCCCAAATTCTGCCAGGAACACATAAAGCCTGTCGCAAAAAGTTCGTTCAGGATACCTGCAACCTTGCCATCTTTAGTCCAGATATCATTGGGCCATCTTAGAAAAAAATTCTTGTTAGATAACTTATTCAGGCTAGTGCAAAGTGCTATTTGAGCGGCCACTACAAAGCGATTAGAAAGATGCACGGGTAACTTTTCTTTTGTAACGAGCGTAAAAGCAAGACTACCTTTTGTGGTCTTCCAAGACTTTCCGTTTTGCCCCCGCCCCTTAGTCTGCACATCAGCGGTAACAATGCGAAAGGGAAAATCAGATTTAAAATCTTCTTCTTGCTCTGCTATTTTTCTAGCCTGCAACATTGTTGATTCTGTTGAAGTAAAATGGGTAAAATATTTTTCTTCACTTCCAAATTCAAATGGAAAGATGCTATCCTTTAAATCTTGGCTAAGGACATAACCCGATCCCCTGCTTTCAATTTTATAGCCAGCTTCCTGCAAGGCCTGAACGGCTTTCCAAACAGATGTTCTTGAAATTTCATGTTCCCTTGCCAAACTTTCGCCAGAAAGCGTCGTCTTTGCCTGTCTTAAGCTTTGAAGGATTTTATATTTTGTAGAAGTTTTTTCGTTACCCATGTTGAAATCTAGGGTAACGAATTTTTAAAAGAGTGTCAAGTCATTTTCACGGTCCGTGTGCACTTTACAGTTGTTACGTGTACCCTTTACGGTCCGAACTCGTTTCGGAATCTATGCACCTTCCCTATGCGTTACGGATATCCTCAATGCTTAACTTTGCATTTTGCAAAAGGGATTTAAAGTCTTCTATAGAAATGCCTGTAACCCGCATGGTAACAAGACGCTTACTCTTATCGCTTGCGTCGGAGGTTACCAAAGAAACGATGTTAGCATTTAGCCGTGCAAGTTGGGCCACGAATAAGCTAAGGCTTCCTGGTTGGTCTCCCATTGCAAAAGTTGCGCGGACTCCCTTGTAGCTTGCGCCAAACATTTCAACAAAGCTACGGAACAAATCGTTTTGGGTTATTATGCCAACTACTAAATTCTCACTCATCACCGGCAGACAGTCAAACCCCTCTTCTTGCATTATTTTGGCAGCATCCTCAACAGGCTGATCTTCTGTTGTGGTAAAGACTTTTTTTGTCATAATCTTTTCCACTTTCAGCTTGTTAAGCAAATAGCTAAGCTCAAACATATCTAAAGTTGTAGCATCGCTTGGAGATGCTTTGTTCAAGTCGCTTTCTGTAAGTATTCCCTTAAGGGCACCGCTTTTATCAAGAACAGGTAACTTGCTCACTTTTTTTTCCTTCATCAGAGCTTTTACCTCAGGGATAGACATATCAGTTGTAATAGTTACAGGATTTCTTGTCATTACATCTTTAACTAACATTTCAGCCTCCTAAATATGCTGACTTTACAGCGTTATCGTTTATTAAATCTTTTGCATTACCGCCCTTTATTATGCTTCCTGTCTCCAAGATATAGGCACGGTTTGCAATGCTTAATGCCTTGTAGGCATTTTGCTCAACCAAAAGGATTGTTGTTCCGTTTGAATTTATCTTTTGAATAATTTCAAAAATCTCATCTACAAGAATGGGGGCTAAGCCCATGCTTGGTTCATCTAGCAGCAATAGTTCAGGGCGGGCCATAAGGCTTCTTCCCATTGCAAGCATCTGCTGTTCGCCACCGCTTAAGGTTCCCGCTTCCTGCTTGTAGCGTTCCTTTAGGCGGGGAAAAAGGGTAAAGACCCAGTTTAAGTCTTTTTCTATTTCAGCCTTATCCTTCCTAGTGTAGGCTCCCATTTCCAAGTTTTCCCTTACACTCATGTTTGCAAAAACCCTGCGTCCTTCCGGAACTTGAATAAGGTGCATCTTTACAATTTTATCTGCCGGAGTTTTGTATATATCTTGGTCTTTAAAAACAATTGTTCCGCTTTCCTTTTTTATCAGATTGCTTAGGGCATGAAGCGTCGTTGTTTTTCCTGCCCCGTTCGAGCCAATCAGGGTGATAATCTCCCCCTTTTCTACGTTAAAGGAAATTCCCTTTAACGCTTTTATTGCACCGTAAGAAACACATAAATCTTTTACTTCCAAAAAACTCATGCTACTCCTCCTTCTGATCCCAAGTAGGCCTTTATAACCTCAGGGTTCGCCTGAATTTCTGCAGGACTTCCGCTTGCAATGATGCGGCCGTAGCTTAAAACCATAAGGCGCTCACAGATTCCCATAACCAGCTTCATGTCATGCTCAATAAGAAGAACAGTCAGGTTGAATTCTTTGCGGATAAAAGAAATCATTTCCATAAGCTCCTGTGTCTCCTGACCATTCATACCGGCAGCAGGTTCGTCTAGCAACAAAAGTTTGGGGCTGCTTGCCAAGGCCCTGCATATTTCGAGCTTTCGCTGCTCACCGTATGGCAGGTTTTTTGCCAACTCATCCTTTTTACCTTCAATATGAAAAAGAGAAAGCAGGCGCTCACTTTTTTCCTGCATTAGCTTTTCATCTTTCATAAAACGGGGAGTCCTGAAAAGAACATCCAGAGGGTTTGCTGTCCTGGTCTGGTGCAGGGCAATTTTGATGTTGTCCGCAACAGTTAAAGAAGAGAAAAGCCTTATGTTTTGAAAAGTTCTTGCAATGCCAATTCTGTTTAGCTCAGCGGGACTTTTTTTATTTATCATAAGGAGCTTGTCATTTCTGTCTAAAAAAGTGATGGCCCCTTCAGTCGGTTTATAGATGCCAGACAGCATATTAAAAACGGTAGTTTTGCCAGCTCCGTTAGGGCCGA
>CAJOQA010000186.1 GCA_905236465.1 uncultured Treponema sp. | reverse complement strand
CCCCGTGCATATGTATAGTTAAATTTAAAATAGTAGATAAATTACATATAATATTATAATGCAAGATTTTGGAGTTTTCACGAGAAATTAAAAAAAAGTGTTCTATAAATACTTCCTGTATTCCCGCACTGCCTCAATCAGTTCTTTATAGATAATGCTTGAATAGTTTATCGAATCCCTTTCCTTATTGCCGGTGGGAGTGAATAACGATTTAAGTTTATCTTCATTTGGGAACACCAAGGCTGCGGCCTCTTTACATTCTGAGCCTAAGATTTTTGAATCTATTGCGTTCAGCTCTGCAAAAAAGTCCCTGTAGCGTTCAGGCCTTTCCAAAGCCTTCTTGCAAATAGAAAGTCCTTTCTTAGCAAGAGCATAGAGGGTATCTAGATTTTGCACAAAAGAATTTAAGACTGAATTAAAAGAACCTTTGTTGCAAGATTGAGCCTGTGCCAATTTAAAGAAACGTTCCTTTTCCTTAAGCACAAGAGGCTTCTTTAAAAAATCCTCTATGCTGACAGCCTCTATCCCCTTAATAGCAAGGCTTTCTTTGCTAAGACTGTAGGTGTACTGCCCATCTAAGCGGGCAATTGCTGTGTTGTGCTCAAACCACCAGGCAAAGACAGACATTTTTTTGTCGGTCATCAAAGCCTTCCCCTGATAATCCTTTGCTAAGGAAGGATTTGCACTCATTAGAGAGGCCACCCCTGTGCTTTCAGCTGTTCTTAATCTATTTGCAAGCCTATGGGCCTTTTCCTCAAACTGACTACCTCGTATGTGCGTTTGCTTTCCTGGAAAACCTAAATCCATTCCTGCTATATAGATTTCGTTAGCCCCGCATACCCTGGCAAAGTCCCAAGCCGTAGTTGCTACGCTACCCCCAGCTCCAAGTTTCCCCTTACTGCCAAGTTGCCTTTCAAAGTACTGGCCTATAGGAAAAAGAGACGAACACATAACAATTTCCTTACAGTCAAAGCGAAAGACTGAAGGCCAAACTGCACTTTCCAAAATTAAAACTGAAGAGGGGGCTCTTAAAAAGTCTAAGTGGCGGGCACAATAGTATTGTGGATCTACCAAAATGATAAAGTCAGGTTCCAGGCCAGCCTTTAAGCAGGCAGCAAGGGCAGTATCTACACAAACTAAAACAGCCCTTTCTTTAAGTTCTTTTAAATACACAAGCGTCTTTTGCAATGAAGGTCCGGCTGCTAGAATTATAAAGGGCAATTTGAGCCTTTCTTTTGTAAGTATTCCCGTATATTTATTGATTCCATCTTTTTCTGCAAGAAAGTGCAGGTTTCTGCACGAATTCCTAAGCCACAAGTGAGAAAACTTTTGCAAAGTATTCCTATTCACCTGATTTTTTTGCCTGTCCTGCTCAAGTCCTGCTAAAATTTCTTGATAAAAACTTTTTTCATAAAAGTTTGCCCCATTTCCTACAAAAACAGCAATTTTTTCTGCTGTATATTGTCTTAAAATGTTAAGAACAATTTGGGAATCGCATTCTGTAAGTATTACGATTTTAGGATGCTTAAAGATAGGACTCCAGTCTAAACTCTTAAAGGCTTCAAAAAGCCAGTTTGCATCTTTTTCTACTATTATTATGGGGATATTTGGATTTTTTTTAGCAAGGGCAAGGGGGCTATAGCCTAAAGCTGGCGATAAAAACAGGGCTGCTTCTATTTCCTTATCTTTGCTAAGGGCCGCAAGGGCTTGTTCTGCCTCTCTTTCAGGATTGTACTTTGAATGTAAGGCTATCTGACTGCCATCTTCTTTTGTATAAAGCAGGGTAGGGGAGGAGTTTTTTGCAGCTACAACTTGCAGACGATCTATGCTGACGGGAGAATTTAAGGGCATTTTCAGCATATTGCAGAGTTGGGGAAAACGGCTTTTAAAAAGTTCTATATTAGTGTTCCAGATTGAGTTCAATTGTCATTCCTTCTGTAACTTCTGTCCCAGCCTCAGGATTTTGGCTCACAACCCAACCTTCCCCGTTTATCACAAAGTTCAGGTCTTTTCTGCCATCTACTAAGGGGAAGAGGTCTCTTTTTGATCTTCCCTTAAAGTTTGGAAGGACTTTCCCTATAGTTATGGGGTTCCCCTCTTTAATTGAGATTAAGCCTGAATGCTCAAGGGAAGCTGCTCCTTCGCGGGTCATTCCCATGTAGTCAATTATTGCATCAGCTGCAGACCGAATGACAGGGGCTGCAATGCGGCCTCCTAAGTTTTCGCCCTGAGCTTTGTTTATTACTATATAAACTACAATTTGCGGATCTTCTACAGGGAAAATACCCATGCAGGAAGAAATGTATTCGTTTTCAAGCAATTTTCCCTTTTCAAAAATCTGGGCAGTTCCTGTTTTAGTTCCTATTGAAACATCCTTAAGTCCTGCCCTGTGACCTGTTCCTGACTGAGTTACCTTTTGCATACAACTGATTATAAAGTCTGCTGTTGAACTTTTTATGACCCTCGCCTTGTATTCAGGGGTGTGGTTATACTCGTCGTTGCCGTCTTTGTCTGTTATTCTTTTTATAAAGGTCAGCTTGGGAGGAATTCCCTTATTTGCTATGGCAAGGGAGGCTTGTAGCATCTGAAGGGCACTGACTGAAATTTCCTGTCCTATAGAAATAGTTGCCTTTGTTCTTGCAGACCAAGAAGCGTCATCAGGGCTTTTTAAAAGTCCTCGTGTCTCGCTTGGAACTTCAAGCCCTGTCCTCTCTCCAAAGCCAAATCTTTTAAGATAATTTAAAAAATCTTCATTACTCATCGTCTCGCTCATCTGGGCAAAGGCATCGTTGCAAGAATATTCCAAGGCTTCTCGTATAGTTCCCCAGCCGTGTGGGTGTGGGTCGTGACATTCAATCCTTATTAATTCCCCTAAGTTTGTACCCCTCCGGTAGCTTCCCGTCGTATAAATCAGGGTTGTCGGGGCAACTTTGCCGGAATCCACATAAGATGCTGCCGTAAAGATTTTAAATACAGACCCTGGTTCATAGGCATTTACCGCAGCCCTGTCTTTTTGCTCTTCTGATGAAGACGACGTGTACTCATTCAAGTTTACGGAAGGCAAGTTTATGTACGAAAGAATTTCTCCTGTCTTGCAATCCGCAACAAGAAGAATAAGGCTTTCTGCCAAAGTTGTGCTCATTGTATCTTTAGCAATTTTTTCCAGCTTATACTGCAAGTTGGCATCTATTGTTAAAAAAATGTTTTTGCCATAAATTATATCGTTTTCAACCTTGCCGTCTGTAGGAGAAAGAATTTCTTGCTGAGAAAACTCCATACCACTTAAGCCCTTGCCGGAATCTCCCATAAATCCTATAAGGGAAGAGGCCAAATCGTTCATAGGGTAAACCCTGCCTGGCACCTTGTCAAAGCGACAAAAGTGAACCCAGCCCTTGTCTTCTATTATCTTATAAAGCTCGTCCCTATTTTCTTGAGTAATCTTTTTTTTAATATAGAGAAAGCTTTCATCCTTGTTTTCGTATAGCTTGTTTTCCAATTCAATAGGGTTCAAAGAAAGAATGGGACCGGTAAGATAGGCAAACTCCTCAATATTTTTTATGAGCTTTGGGGTAACGACAAAGTGGTAGAAGTTTGTGAGAACTGCGAGGGGCTTTCCGTTGCGGTCTACAATAGACCCCCTTTCTATAGTAGGATTTTGTTTTTTTAGTTCAGGTTGATGACTCATTGAAAGGCGGGCATAAACAAAAATAATATATGCCGAAAAAAGAGATAAAAGGACGGCGAAAAACCATAGCCTGCCATTTTTGTAGAAGCCGTTCATTTTACTAAAGCCCTGCCTATTACATTGCGGACCGGTATAAAACCGTAATCGCGTGAATCTATGGAAACTTCCGCATTGTCCCCTATCGCTAAAATGTAGCCTTCAGGTATCTTAGAAACTGAGTGCATCTTATAATATTGAACTGGTGTAAGCGGATATATTTTTGTTCCCACCCCTAGAGTATAGCTAGAATTCTCATAATATTCTAGTGGACAGCCGGAAAGTGCGACACATCTTTTTATTACCATTTTGTTCTCATACATGTATATTACTACGTCCCCTTCTTTTGGGCTTGCCCAGCTGAAAAGCAGGGAATCTCCAAATGGCTTTACCAAACCGTATGAAATTTTGCTTACTGCCAGTATTTTTCCATCTTGAATGGAAGGTTCCATTGAAGTACCCTTAACTTTTACCAGGTCAAGAAAGAAAAATTTTGTAATTAGCCCGATGAAGATCCCGAACAGTATAGTCAAAATCTGCATTTTACTTTTTTTTGTCAACTTTTTCCCCTGTATAAAGGAAGTCTTTAAAATTTGAAGGGAGCCTTCTGAAAGTATATCGGTACTATACTTTTCCTAGCTGAGACTTATATTTGAAAATGAAATGCCGATATTTTTTGTATGGAAATTATAAGTTATACTGCTGAAAGTGCAAATACAATTCCTTCATTTGACCTCAATTTTAATCTGCCACCTGCAAATGAGTTGTATCGTTATGCACGGGGCTTTATTCTTTTAGGTCTCAAGCGGCTTAAGCTTGTTCTTTTAAAAAGTCTTAAAGTTGCTCCTTTTTTACTTTCTGCGTTTCTTGTTCCCTATGGCATTGTAAAATTTCTTTCCGCAAAAGATTCTTATATTGGTCCGCTTGCATTGACCACATCTAAATCCCTGTCCCTAGCTTCACTAGACAGCGCAATGGAAGATTTTGCTTCTTTTAATTCTAGCTATTTTGATAGCGAAGGAAATGTTGTATCTGAAGATGGCCTTAAAAAGTCTGCTCTTGTTTTCAAAGAACCCGTAGTCTATAAGCAGTATACGGTAAAAGCAGGGGACACAATCAGCGGAATCTGCCAAAAATTCTCTTTGGGAAATATTTCTACCCTGATTGCCGTGAATAAAATTTCTAATGCACGCGGGCTTATGACTGGTCAAAAATTGCGTATCCCTTCGATGGATGGTCTTGAACATGTGGTTGCTGCAGGCGAAAGCCTTGAGGGCATAAGCGCTAAGTATTCAGTTGCCCTTGAAGATTTGCTAGATGTAAATGATTTATCAAGCTCAACTTTGCATAAAAATCAGGTTTTATTTATTCCAGGGGCAAAAATGGATTCCTATAGCTTGCGCAAAGCTATGGGTGAGATTATGGTATGGCCTATAAAAGCTAGCTGGCGCTTAACTTCCCGCTTTGGCAAACGGGCTGACCCCTTTACTGGCGTTGCTTCTAGGCATACCGGCATTGATATGGCCTGCCCGACTGGTACCCCCATTTATGCAGCGATGAGCGGAAGGGTTAGCTATACAGGCTATTCTTCTGTTTATGGCAATTATGTGATTGTTTCCCACATAGACGGATATCAGACCCTGTATGGGCACATGAGTCGCATTATTTCAAAAAAAGGTGATAGTGTTTCTCAGGATACAAAAATAGGACTTGTAGGGTCTACCGGTTATTCTACGGGGCCGCACTTACATTTTACAGTTTACAAGAACGGGAAGTTAGTTGACCCTCTTTCTGTTCTAAAATAGGGGAAGACCTTGCACAAAAGTTCTTTTGCTTTTTTATTGCTTTCTTTTTTACTCTTGCTTCCACTGAATGTGGGGGCTTCTGTTTTTTTTGATAAAATAGCCTTAAATGATAAAGATGAATTGCTTTTTTGCGCTACCCATGAAATTCCTGGTACCCCTTCGTATTCCAGCCTCTTTTATGCCAAGGTTGGCAAAACTGAAACCGCTGCCCCTCAGATTATAACCTGCTTCCCAGAGCGGATGGAACTTCTTTTAAACGGTACCATTTTGCAGTTGCGGAACCGGTATGGGACTGCCCACTACAATACTGTTGAAGATACCTTAACTTGGGTTACAAAGGCTTCCGGTATGCCGGTTGAATTTACCCATACTGCAGTTCATGCCACAAGCCCTGATGGAAAATATGAATGTTACGTAAGGCAGACAAAAAATGCGGCAGGTAGCTTGATTTTGCAAAAGGTAAAAAGTCAGGAAAGCATTGTTTTAGTTGAGGATGCCCCCTTCAGTTATGAGACCATACCTGTAAAGTGGGCCCCTGACTCTAGCGTTGCCCTCTATGAAAAAAGCGGTAGTATTTATTTTGTTAAGCCCTCAGATTCATTTGGTAGGGTAAACTTAGGCGATAGCTTTTGTAAACTGGGCTCTGGTACCATTAACTGCGTTGAATGGACCCAAGACGGGAACCTTGTTTACATACAAGGGGATATAATCCATTTGATAAGCCGCGATGAGCTTTATACTAGGGGCATGTATGCGGCCCTTGTTGGTAACGGAGGGATTATAGGTAGACTGCCTGCACTTTTTGATTCTGTGCGCGATACATTTTTTGTTTCCCCAAACGCAAGTGAATTGGTAGTAGTCAGCTCTGAGCGGACTGTCAGCTACTATTCTATAGAAAAGCCAGGCTGTGCCTTTGCACGAGTAAGGGGAAAGTACCCCCTTACCAATATGAGTGGTACCCCTTTAAGAAGCTATGCCCTGTGGCCTGCTTCTGGGAAAGTTGCCCTCTGGCTAGACATGATTGATTATTCAAGCGGTAAAAAATCCTGTGCCTTGTACACTTTGGAAAGCGGACCAGAACTTGTCCTTCAGATAAAATCAGCATCCCTAAGGCCGGTCTTAAGCCCCGACGGGCGTTACTTGGCATTTACAGGAAGTAAAAGTTTATACATTTATGACACTGCAAAGTGGAAAGAGGTAGCCCGTTTGGATGGGGAGCGTATCCATTCTTTTGCCTGGGCTTCATCTTCCCTCTTGTATGCAGGAGGTGAAAAAACTGTCCGCCTTTGGGATTTTACTCGTGAAAAGTCTTTGGGAAAAACCTTGCTTTTATCTAGTGCCCAAATGGCTTTTTGGGATGGAACAAGCATTTATGCCGGTAGCAGTGAAAGCGGAAAGATTTTTTCTTATGCTCGGGAAAAAGGCTCTTGGTCCTTGTCTGATAAAAAGCCTAGCCTTTACACAAAGCCTTCTGATAGTAATGGAAGATTCAGGGTCTTTGCCGGTAAGTCTCAAAATAATCTTTATGCAAACTCCGTATTTGTCCGCTCTTTAGCATCTCCTATTGTAACTTACCCTATCTACAAGGAGAGTGAGCTTTCTAACCCCAAGCAAAAAAGGGTCGCTTTGCTGCTAGATGCCTGCGATAATGCAGAAGGCCTTGCTTCTGTTCTTGAAGTCCTGAATGAATTTAAGGTTAAGGCAACATTCTTTATAAACGGTGAGTTTATCCGCCGGTACCCCGAAGAGACAAAGCAGATTGTGGCTGCCGGCTACGAATGTGCTTCTTCTTTCTATACGTATGCAAATTTGCTAGAGGGAAACTTTGTTATAGATTCTGCCTTTATAAAGCGGGGACTTGCTAGAAATGAAGATGAATTTTATTCTGTTACCGCAAGTGAATTATCCCCCCTTTGGCACGCACCCTTTTATAAGGCCAGTGAAAAAATGAAGCTTGCCGGAAAAGACAGCGGTTACCGTTATATAGATGCCTTTACCCGTTTTGGTGACAGGGTCTCCTATGAGATGAGCGTGCTTGATAGGTCTAAAAAATATTATGATGCCGCACTTTTAATAGATATGTTTGCTGCTTCCTTAGAAGACGGCAGAATTATTCCCATAAATGTTGGCCGCTTGACAGGAACCCGTAGCGACTACCTTTACGAAAAATTGGATTTACTGATTGCCGCCATACTGGATTCCGGCTATAAGATAGTGGATATAAGGGATTTTATAGAAGAATAGGGCTAAATGAAAATACATCCTGTATTTTCATTTGGATAGCAGAGTTAGACTTTTGTCTAATTCCGCAGGCTGTAACACGCACCTTCCATGGCTCTTTTATTTTTGTCTACTAAGTCTTGCTTGCCAGAAGTAACACGCCATGGATGGCGACTTAGCGCCTAATTCTGCAATCCTATAAAAAATCCACGAGGGATTTTTTATAGGCCAAATTCTGCAAGCACCATAAAAATCTAGGATAGATTTTTATAGTATTGAAGTTCTGTGCTGAGTCCCGCAGCCTTTAGTCTTGTCTGCAGCTGCCGGATTTGCTCGTCTTTTTGTGCGAAAATAGCCTCATCCTTTGCTTTTTGTTG
>CAJOQA010000185.1 GCA_905236465.1 uncultured Treponema sp. | reverse complement strand
AATTCGGTCGCAAACGCTTTGCAGCTTATGGAAAAATGTTTTATGAATGGCTTCATTCAAATAATCCCGAACCATACAATAGCTTTGGAAACGGAGCAGGAATGCGTGTAAGTCCAGTTGGCTTCATTGCAAAAGATCTAGCTGAATGCCAGAAGCTCTCAAAAATTGTCACGGAAGTTACACACAATCACACGGAAGGAATTAAAGGTGCGGAAGCAATCGCAGTTTGTGTATGGCTTGCCAGAAATGGAAAAACAAAAGATGAAATCCGTAACTATGTAAACAACAACTATTACAATCTGAATTTTACACTGGAAGACTTACAGAAAAACTATCAGTGGTCATCAACCTGTCAGGGATCCGTTCCTCAAGCAATAGAATGTTTCCTTGAATCAAATGACTTTGAGGATGCAATCCGTAACGCAATCAGTATCGGTGGAGACAGTGATACAATAGGAACAATGACTGGTGCAATTTCAGAAGCATTTTACGGAATTCCAAAACATCTACAATTCATTGCTAAGTGTTATTGTCCACACGGAATGTTCAAATACATCAAAAAACTACAGAATAAGGTAAACTAAAATGGGTAAAAAAAAAGAAAGAAAAATTTCATGGTTCATGATTATTGTATATGCCTTAGCGGTTGCTGCATTTCTTATTCCTTTTCCTGCACTTGTTGTAGAAATATTTTATGGAATTGAGCTGGCAGCAAGTTTAATAATTTTGATTTACATATGCCAGAATAAGTACAAAAGCCTGCCAAGAAAAATTCTGTTTTTCACTTTGTACTCCATGGCAGTAAATATCAAACTTACAAGCAACTTATTAATCGGTATACAAAATGACAATCAGCTTCCTCTTGTTTCTTTTCTAGCACATTACTGGTGCCATGACTCATTTATTGCAGGAATCATTTTTATTTCGCTTATACTTGGCGTAACATTTTTCCTAGCAATCAAGGGCGTAAGAAGACTTTCAGAAGTGTCAGCAAAATTTGCATTAGATTCGATGAATCATAAAATGTTTAATATTGACAACAAATACCATAATCATGAAATAACTGAACAAGAAGCAGAATCCATGAAAAGAAATATTCGTAATGAAGTGGATTTCTTTGCCAGCATGGATGGTGCAGCAAGATTTTTTGCAGGGAACACAAAAGCAATGCTTTTTATGACTTCAATAGATATTGCAGGAGGAATTGCAATTGGTTATTTTATGCAAGGGAAAACAGTATTTGAGGCAATAGAGCCTGCAATTTTGTTCACCACAGGAACTGTAGTGCTTTATTGTGTCCCGCTCATTATCATTTCCATCGCTTCTGTATTCTATGTCACAAATAAAGTACTAGAACACTAAGGATGTATAATTGTTATTTTGGATTAATAGGGAACCTCGAAAAACTTCAGTTTTTCGAGGTAACTTTGAGAATGCGATGTTTAAAAGCCTGTAATTTCAGGCTTTTAAACTCGACAGGCATTCGAAAAAAAATCATTTCAAATGAGTTTTTCGAAGTGCCCAATATATAAAAAGCCGGAGACGTAAAAAGCTCCGGCTACAATTCTTTATAATGCAGGTGCGTGTTTACAAGGGCCGTTCGGCTGTCTGCTGCAAGAACTTCCTGTTAAATTAGAAATAGAAGAATACTTTTGTCCACAATATTTACAAACATACTGGGATTTTTCTGCTCCCTCATAAAGTTTATGTTTACCTTTACCGGGACCGTTAGGATGCCTGCTACAAGAACTTCCTGTAAGGCTTGATACAGACGAATACTTTTGTCCGCAGTATTCACAATAAAAATTTGCCATATAAATTTCTCCTGTTTGGCTTAATATGCAAATATATTATTGTAAAAAAGCTATCAAATTGTGATAGTAACTCGATATTTTAAAATTTTTTTATAGGATAGGGTTTAATGTGTAATGGAAATCCGTATCATAATCCGTCTATTCTTTTGGAATACAGAAAAACTTGCGGATCTTTTTCAGAACCCGCTTTTTAAGGCCACCGTGGAGTATCGTGTATCTGCCTGTATCTTTATGAAAAACAATGCGGCCTCGGGGAATATAAAAGTATTCAGCTCGAATGAGTAAATATTTAACAATATCATCAAATGATAGAGTTCACATGTTATTAATATAGCTGTAGAAAGGAGTTATGTATTATGAAAGGAGAAATGTTTTATTCTATCAAGGATTTATCAAGAAAAGAAAATCTTGCAGTCAGTTATTATCTTTATAAAATCTGTCTGGATATTGAAGAATACAGAAATTATGAAGAGATCCAGGTTCTTTATAATGCACTCGTCTCAGCTTTAGGAATTGAAAATCATTCCAAAAAGGTTGTACAAGCCGTCATTCAGGAACATAAAAAATATAAACTCCTTACTCCTAAGATTAATGCTGAACCAGGTACACATCCTTTTAATCTTCGTGGTGACATAAAAACTTACTATAAAGAAGATAGCATAATCTATGATAAATGTGGTAACTGGAATACGGAATCAGAGGAAGATATTAATCTGGTGCGTGCTGTATTTGCTCCTAAATTACAAAGCTTTGCAGAAATTATAGCCTATACATTTTTCTTTACTCCAGATGAAAAACGAAAAACATTTACCATTCCAGAAGAAATTGTTGTCCCGGCAAATATTATAGAAGCTGTAAAAGATACCAGGATGGTTGATTTTCTTATAGATTCTTTTAAGATTTCAGCCGAGGAAGGGGAAGTTTTAAATATTGCCTATCAGTCTCATACAATTAAAGAACTTTATCCTGTGTTTATTGAAATGTTAAATCATGGAGAAGAAACCCGTATGTCCTT
>CAJOQA010000184.1 GCA_905236465.1 uncultured Treponema sp. | reverse complement strand
CTGCTGGATAAAGCTCAGGTAAATATTCGTTTGGACGAAAAGGCAGTTTGTCTTTCTGGTGGCATGCTGCAGCGGCTTATTTTGGAGAGAGAAATTGCAGAAAACCCTTCCAGGCTTTATTTGTTTAATCCGACAAAAGGACTTGATGTTGAAGGTACAGAACGCTTGTACTCTAAACTGGAAAGCCTTGCTCAGAAGGGAACTAGAATTATCTTAGGTAACGCTTAAGGTATGTGGTGATTTTATGAACTTGTTTTTTTTAGGTTCGGCATTAAATCTTTCTTCATTGTATATGCTCGCGGGAACGGGGGCAGCTTTTTCTATTAAATCTGGAAACTTAAACTTTGGTGGTGAAGGACAGATTTATTTAGGGGGATTTGTAGCAGCTATAATTCTTGCCCATGTAAATTTTCTGCCTGCTGCCCTTGCTCTTCCTCTTGCTTTTATTGCGGCTGCTCTTGCTTCCGGTCTTATGGCTTTAATTTCCGGCCTTCTTAAGCATACAAGAAATGCGGATTTTCTTTTTACTTCATTTTTGGCATCTTCAGCCCTTATTCCTATTATCGATGGGCTTGTAATAGGGCCATTTAGAAGTAAAACTGATAATCTTCTGGCAACTCCTTTTATTGCGCAGAAGTTTCGTTTTGCAAGCCTTATGCCACCTTCTACTTTTAATATAACTTTTTTCATTGCAATTTTCTTTTGTATTTTCTTTTATCTGCTGATTAATAAAACGGCCTTTGGCAGAAAACTGGTAATTTACGGCATTTCTCCAGAGTTTTCAAAATTTGCAGGATATAACAACAGGGGCTTTATATATTCAAGTGCCTTTGTTTCAGGGGCAATGCATGGGCTTTGCGGAGCCTTTGCTGTTGCAGGTACATATTTTACCTGCCACCAGGGTTTTTATTCTGGAATGGGCTGGTCTGCCTTTTCTACAGCCCTGCTTGCAGGGGCAAATCCTCTTTTGATGATACCATCATCTTTGTTTTTGGGATTTATTACAACTTATGCAAACCGCTATGCCCTTTACAATAATGTTGGTTTTGATATAAGTAGTCTGATTCAGGCTTTTATTCTGCTTATAGTTTCTTTTTCTGTTTTTAAAACACAGGGGCTTTCTCATAGAAAAGAGCATCGGGACAAGTCTGATGATGATACTCGGGGGCTTAAGGGGGCGCAAAGATGCTGATTGATATATTTTCCTTTTCCTGTCCTCTGATACTCTGTTCTTTTGCGGCACTTTTTAGCGAGTATGCCGGCTGTCTGGCTCTTTTTTTAGAGGGGCTTGTGTCTTTTTCAGCTTTTTTGAACTTTGCCTTTACGGTTGCTACGGGGAACCCTGTATTGGGCTTTTTGCTTACAGTCATCACCTCGGTTCTGCTGATTTTTACTTTTGCCTTGTTTATAGAAAAATTTGGAGCTCATAAGTTTATTGCTGGAACTGCAATTAATCTTCTGCTTGCTTCACTTACATCATGCTTGGCTTTTGTCTTTTTTGGTTCGCGTGGAGTTCTGACTTCTGCAAGCTATCATTACAATGTAATGCATACAAAAATCTTTACGATAATCTTTACCCTTTTTATGGTGCTGGCTGCAGTTTTATTTTTGAAAAAGACTCGCTGGGGACTTTATTTGCGGATTACCGGAAGTGATTCTGATGTACTGATTGCTAAAGGTGTGAATCCTTCTGTTTCAAGAGTTTTGTCCTGGACTTTGGCCGGGCTTTATTCCAGCCTTGCGGGAATTATGCTGACTATGCGTCTTTCTTCTTTTGTGCCGAATATTTCTAGTGGCCGTGGCTGGATGGCGCTGGCCGCAATCTTTTTGGGCAAAAAGAAACCGATGCGGATGCTTGCGGCAGTTCTGATTTTTTGTGCTACCGATTATTTTGGTATTCATATTCAGAACATTTTTCCAGCAATTCCGACATCGGTTCTGCTTTCATTACCTTATACTGTCGCATTGCTGCTGACAGTAATAAGATAATTTAGATTTATTTTACTTTTCCGTT
>CAJOQA010000183.1 GCA_905236465.1 uncultured Treponema sp. | reverse complement strand
TACAGGAACCTATGATACAATTCTTACTGAAAGGTCTAATACGACGGCTTCCGTTACTACAGTTGATAACATCAGCAAAAAAATAAGTGCAGCGGATGGGGTTGCGACCGCAAGCAAGACAATGATTTTATATACAAATGGTTTCATAGGCGGAGATAACTATGGTGGCACTTGGGCCCTTTCAGATGACGGCTATTCTGTAACAATAAACCTTACCGATACTTCTGGAACAAGTCTCGGCTCCTTCTATGGCTATGCCATGCACGCTGTAGATTTTGCCAGAAAGTCAGGCTACCGTCGCACAATAACTTTCTCTACACTTTGCAACAACACAAGTGCGAACGAAGCCGGTGAATACTTTTGGGGCAACAGAAAGTCCGGTACAAGCGCAACAAGCTTAAATACTACATTGTTTACTACAAAGTCCACAGTTATACCGGCTGCCCCTGTTAGCGTACACTTTGTTGCTGAAGCTGGAACTTTTACAGTGACTTCGTCTGATGGAGCAAATACAAATAAAAGCCTTACAGGAACTAAATGGTTTAATTCTAACAATGGGGCAACAGATGTTGTGACACTAAATAGCGGTTCTTCTTTGACATACACATTTACGGTTTCCGAAACTGGTGCAGATTGTTTGGTTGAAGCTTATGACAGTGAAGGTAAATATCTTTCTACAACTTCCCAACAGACGGCGTGGGGAGATTTATCACCTTCAAATTCTGGTAGCCAAACTCTTGGTGTACTAAAAACAAACTGCACTTATGAGGTTGAAGTTTCTTACAAGAACTCTGTAATAACGATCACTTATAGTAGGGTAAAATAGAAGATTAGGGGGTGTGTAGAAACTTATTTTCTAATATGGTATATTATGGTTGAAATTGGGGGACTTGTGTTTCAATCATTTTTGTCTAAAATTTTAGATTTCTCAGTTAAAGGGTCTTTTAAGGAACAGACAAGGGTTGTTATTGACTATATTGCCACTTTGACAGATTCAGATATAAAAATTATCGTAAAAGAAATAGGGACAATACCAGAGTGCATAAAGGCTTCTTCTTCCGAAGAAAAACTCTTTTCAAAAGCTTCTGATGTAATTCTTTCAAGATGTTTTAGAATGTTGGGACTGAAATCAAAATCTGTAAATGAGCGAGCTGATAGTGCAGATGTAATAGCGGAAAGTATGTACCATAAATACAGTCTTGTGGCAGATGCAAAATGTTTTAGGATGAGTCGAACCGCAAAGAATCAAAAAGACTTCAAAGTCGCGGCATTAAGCAATTGGCGAGGAGGGGAAAATGAATATGCGGTTTTAGTCTCTCCTTATTTTCAATACCCCAAAGCTGAAAGTCAGATTTATAAGACAGCGTTGGATAACAATGTATGTTTGCTTGCATGGGAACATATTGCGATTTTATTGGATAACAATATTTCTGAAAATGAAAATTTTTCTTTAGAGACAATATGGAATAGTTCTTCTATGATTGTAAGAGATTCAAAGGTCTCCTATGAAAGTGCAAAATCTTGTTTTCTTCCAAGAATAAATGCCTTTGTGGCAAAAAAAATAGGTATAAGGTTATCTGAATTTCTAAAGCTCTTAAATGAGCAGAAATTGGTTATTATAAAAAGGGGAAGTTTTGAGCTTTCCTATTGCGAAGAAAAAATTGAGGAAATAAAAAAATATACGCATGAGCAGGCCATTGCTGAGCTTATAAAGGAAACAAAGTTAGAAGAGAAAATTACCGTTATCAATTCCTATCTTTCAAGCTTGGGGGATGTGTATGAACAGGGTTGAGTTAGGTGATTCTTTGGAATTGATAAAGACTTTGGAGTCTGAGTCTGTACATCTTATTCTCTCTGATATCCCCTATGGAATAAATTATGATGAATGGGATGTCCTACATAATAATACAAATAGTGCCCTGTTAGGTTCAAGCCCTGCACAAGCAAAAAGTACAGTTTTTAAAAGCAGGGGAAAACCCTTGAATGGTTGGTCAGAAGCAGACAAAAATATTTCTAAGGAATACTATGAATGGTGCTTAAAATGGGCTCCCGACTGGTATAGGGTTTTAAAGCCTGGTGCAAGCTGCTTTATATTTGCCGGACGCAGGATGGCTCACCGCTGTATTTGTGCAATGGAAGATACTGGCTTTATTTTTAAGGATATGATTTCCTGGGAAAAGGATGCCGCGGCTTACAGGGCACAACGGGTAAGCTGTGTTTTTGACAGACGAAAAGATTCTGAAAATTCAAAGAAATGGGCAGGCTGGAAAATCGGTAATCTTAGACCTCTGTTTGAACCGATTTTATGGTTTATGAAACCCTATCCTATTGGCGGGACTTTGACAGATAATATTATAAATTATGAAGTTGGCGGATATAATGAGCTTGCTCTTAAAAACTCTGATACGCTTAATACAGGCTTGGAGATATGCTCTAATATTTTAAAAGTCAGGACGGAAGCCACGGACAGAGGCTTGCACCCAACACAGAAGGCAGTCTCATTAATGGAGACTTTGATAAAACTTGTGACGAAAGAAAATCAAATTGTGCTGGATCCTTTTTGTGGGTGTGGAACTACTTTGGTTGCTGCAAAAAATCTTAACAGAGAGTATATAGGTTTTGAAATTAACAAAAAATATTACAATAATATTTTAAAACGTCTGCAAGCGTAGCGAAGATATTTCGCTACGCTCAGTATGATTTTGTAGTTCTACTTTATTTTGTTACATTAAACTTAAAGAAGAGAACATCTCCGTCTTTTACTTCGTAGTCCTTGCCTTCTGTGCGGTACTTACCAGCTTCCTTAATTTTTTCCTCACTGCCATAAAGCCTTAAATCGTCTACTGTGTAGGCTTCTGCTTTTATGAAGCCCTTTTCAAAGTCAGTGTGGATAACGCCTGCAGCCTGAGGAGCCTTGTCTCCTGCGTGGATTGTCCATGCACGACATTCATCGGGACCACCTGTAAAGAAAGTGCGCAACCCCATCAAGTGGTAGACGTGGCGGGCAAGGACTGTAAGTCCGCTTTCTGTAAGCCCAACAGATTCCATAAATTCCTTGCGGTCAGCTTCATCTGTTATGTCAGAGAGGTCAGCCTCAAATTTTCCGCAAATAGTAATGACTTCGCTCTTTTCCTGACTGGCCATCTTTTTTACAGTCTCAACGTATTTGTTGCTGCCACTTTGAATAGTATCCTCGTCAATGTTGCAGACAAAAACTTGGGGCTTTATTGTAAGCAAGTGCAAATCGTAGACTGCTGCTTTCTCGTCGTCAGTCAGGTCTGCCATGCGGGCACACTTGCCGTCTTCTAGCAGTGGCTTGATTTTTTCTATTGCGCTAAAGTAGGGGGCCAGCCTCTTTTCTTCTTCTTTACCCATAGCGCGAATCTGCTTGGCAACTTTTTCCGCCCTCTTGTTGATTGTGTCAAGGTCAGCTTGGGCAAGCTCAAAATTTATGGTAAGAATGTCGCTTTCTGGGTCTACAGGAACTTCTTCCTTGGACCCATCGCGCACGTGCATGATGTCAGGGTTTTCAAAGCAACGGACAACGTGGGCTATTACCGTTGTTTCACGGATGTTTGCAAGAAACTGGTTTCCCAAGCCCTCTCCCTTGCTAGCTCCTTTTATGAGACCTGCAATGTCAACAAAGTCAACAGCAGCAGGGATTTTCTTTTTGGGCTGAAAAACAGATGCCATAAAGTCTAATCTTTCGTCTGGCAGGTCAACTACACCGATATTGGGGTCTATTGTACAGAAGGGGTAGTTTTCTACAGCAGCGGGTGCTTTTGTAAGCGCATTAAAAATTGTTGATTTGCCGACATTTGGCAGTCCTACGATTCCACAATTAAGTTTCATTTATGTCTTCCTAAAAATTAAGTTCTATAAGTTTGCCCATTATAGAACTTTTCTCTAAAAGATACAATCACGCTGATAATGCCGTTGTTTTTTTATCAGCTATCCTTGTTTGTCCATATCAGATATTGCAAGAATTTTAGAGCATTGTGTTTTTGAGTAGCATATATACGATATATTTTCCCGTTTTTCATTGAGGCATACCATATATATCTTTTCCATTCTCGTCCCTTATAATACGACATTTTTTCAGTTTCATTGATTCCGTTAAGTTCTTTGAATTTTATGCGTCGCCATATAATCATATACTGACAGACTAGCATCTGATCAGTATCATATACAATAAGGTAAAAGTTACTAAGGAGTAGTATTACAAAAAACAAAATAAAGAAACTTCCTAACAAATAGCCTGAAAATTCATAGCTAATCGATATTATTTTAATTC
>CAJOQA010000182.1 GCA_905236465.1 uncultured Treponema sp. | reverse complement strand
GCAAAGGATGAGGCTATTTTCAAGAAAAACAAGGAAACACTTGCACAAAAAGACACTTTGTTAAACTCTCAAGCAGAGCAAATACGGCAGTTGCAGGCAAGGCTAAAGGCTGCAGGACTTAGCACTGAACTCTAGGCACAAGAAAAATCATCCTGATTTTTTTTGTGATTGCAGAATTATATTTGATAATTCTGCATGCGCTAAGTCGCCCTCCATGGCTTGATACTTTTGGCAAGGAAGATGTATCAATGTGCTTAAGCCCATTGTCAAATCGAGGGTATCGAACATGTCTATTGAAAAATAAAGCACTTTCGGAAACAGGACTACATCAAGCACAGCCCTGCCTGACCTACTTACAATTTTCATCTGCACTTTTGATACTTTCAATAAGGGCCTGCCCCTGCCGTAGAAACAATAAAACAGGAAGGGGACTTCAAGGAGAAATACATGAACTACTATCTAAAACGCAACGAAGCAATTGCTGCAGGAATACGTCCTATTTTATAAAGCTTTTCAGTTGCCAACGATAAAGCAATAGGATAGAATGGGCGTATGATAGAAGATATGAAAAAAATGGCGTGTTTTGGTGTTGCTGGTAACTTTACGGGGCATTTAGAGCAGGCGGGAGAGGCAAAAGATTTTGCTAACTTTGCAGTTGTAACCCCTGATGCTCCAAAGGCCTTGTTCCCAACTTATATTCCAGAAAAGAATCCTTCAATTCCTGATTTTCTAAATACTTTTCCCTTTAGCTCTGAAAAGATTGTTTTTCCAAATGAAGCTGATTTTTTTAAGAATCAAAAAGTCCAGCTAGAAAGTGAATGTGGCATAATCTTCAAAGCTGAATGGCAGGAAGATACTTTAGTTAGCCTAAGTCCCCTTTGTTTTGCAGCTTCAAATGATGTGTCTATAAGAAGGGAAGGGGCAAAAAAAATAAGTGAAAAGAAAAACTGGGGCCCCTGTTCTAAGGGGTTTGCAAAAGATACCATAGAACTTTCTTCTTTTTCTGCGGGTGGAATTTTAGACCACTATAACATAGCAAGTTTTATTGTAAGGGATGGCAAGGCTTATGCTTATGGGGAAGATAGCCCTGTCAAAACATATTCGTATATGTATGAAAAATTGACTGATTGGCTTATTGACAAGTTTAACAACCAAAAAGATACAGGGCCTGCTGAAAATATACACGAATATCTAGTAAAAAGCGGGAAGCCACCATTGCTTTTTGTTTCAATAGGGGCTACCCGCTATACTGAATTCGGGCAGACTAATTTTTTGCGCTCAGGTGATGCAGCTGTAGTAATTGTCTACCCTTCAGATAAGTATTCACAAAGCGATGTTGAACAGTATGTTCAGTCCAGGGCCTGTGGCGCAAAGACTGAACTTTTAGCTACTAGCGTTCTTTGGCAGGATGTTTCCTGTTAAAGTTGTTCTAGAAGCTGTACTTGTAGTAGATTGGGAAGTTGAAGGCTGAGTAGTCGCCAGCTTTTTCAAACTGGAAGCCGAGCCCTACTTCATGGTGTTCTGCAAATGTGAAGCTAGCAGATGGGTTTACACCAATATAGGTGTCTGCCTTGTCTGTGTTTGCAGAGTCACGGTCAATTCCAAAGATTCCCGTGAGGCTTACATTTATGTCTTCTGTTACATTGAAGCCTACACTTGCACCGATGTATGTGTCGTAAGAAGCATCCCCGTCAGTTTCCCCGTCTGCCTTGAAGTTTAATGCTGTGTCCAAAGCCAGTGTAAGCGGGCCTTGCTCAAAAGAAGCACCAAGGGTTGCAATGTTTTCTCCCTGTAAGCTGAATAAGTCAAGATTATCTATTAGCGCAAAACCTATGCCATCGTAATCATTGTGGGCAAAACCTAAGTTGAGGACCAGCCCTTCAATTGGATCTGCTTCTACAAATGCACCAAATCCTAACTTGCGCTCCTCAAAGGCATCATCCTCTTTGTTGTAGTTCCATGAGCCTGCCACATTGCGCAAGGCAAAGCCTGCTTTTACAAGGTTTTGGAAGTTGTAGTCAGCACCAAGGTTGATGATTGGCTTTAGTTTCTCAACCTTTTCCTCATCCTCATTCTGCTTTTTGTCAAGGCCGAATGTTGAGGGCTCAAAGCCAGCCCCGATGCGAAGGTCATCAATTGGGCGGACAACAACAGAAAGTCCCTCTGATGTTGTAAAGTTAGCGCCTGCAAGGTTGTCGTCCCAAACCGGCAGGTAGGAGCCCCAAGCATAAACTGCGCTCCTGTAGCCTAAAGTAATCTGGTGGATAGGGCGGAATTCTATGTAGTAGTCGTAATCGCTAAGTTCAAAAGAAAAACCGTCCTTGTCATTTTCTTTTAGGGCATCATCTGTTGACTGTATGGGAGAAAATGTGAATTCTGCCATTGCGCCAATGTCTACGCGCTCTGAAAGCAGTTCAGCCTCTGCTTTATTTGTGATACCGGAAAACTGGCTTGCGGATTTGCTTTCTCCTTCTATCTTTGTTTTTGTGTAGTCAACAATATTTGTTGATGTTTTGTTTGAGAAAGTCAGCTCATAATCCTGTGCGCTGACTGCCGACATTCCCACAGCCAAGGCTGTAAGGGTTAAGACTTTGTTTAAAATTTTCATATATAAATCTCCTATTGAATTAGATTTAGTAAACTTATGTTTGTTATAGCTAACTCTAATTTTAGGTGACTATAACAAATTTTTTAAATTAGTGCAAGTAGACTAGAAAATTGATTTTCGTGCATTTTGCTGCCCTTGAATTATCATTGCAAACTTGCTACACTGCTACAATGGAGATTTCTCATAATGAGTAAGGGTGAAAAGAAGTCTATGTTCAGTTTTCTTCTCTTATTAAAGGTTTTACTAGCAGTTGCCCTTGTTGCCTTTGTGGCAGGAGGCAGCTACTTTGCAAAGAAGAAGTTCTTCCGTGTGGAAATAGAGCGCAAGAGGTCTGCAATATCCGCACAGATACTACAGGTAGCGGAACTTACCGCAATAAAGTATCAGTATACGGATGTCGTGGGCATAAAAAAAACAGCTGTTGCTGGTATGAGCAGGGCTTATAGCATTGTAAAATATACGGGTGTAATCCGCATCGGAATAGAAGATTTAACTCGGGTCAATATCAGCATAGGGGATGAAGGTAAGAGTGTTACTGTTACTGTTCCTAAAGCGAAAGTCTTAGAAAACGCCCTGCTTCATCAAGAGGTCTTTGATGAAAAGGATGGGGTTTTTGTTTCTATAAATACAGCGGAAGTTATCGAAGAAATCACAAAGGCTATGGCAGATAAAAGATCTGAAATTTCAGAGGAAAATCTTTTGGTTCAAGCGGATAAAAGGGTGGGGGACTTGTTGACTGCAATGCTGAAAGGTGCTGGCTTTGAAGAGGTAAAAGTGAAAATCTTATAAGAGGGTTTCTCTAAAAGCTTACTTATCTCTAAAATATCAAAAATAACTTTTGTTATTATTGCACTTTTTGCCTAAAATCTCTAATCTCTAAATTGACAGTGTGAAAACTTGATGTTACTGTTTTATGTGATATTTTAAGTTAATATAAGGAGTCCCTGGGGCGTTCGCTTTCAGGGGTCAAAATAGTTTACATAATTTAAGGAGTATTTTATGTGTAAATCAAAGAGAGAAAATCGTGTTGCGATTCTCTTGGTTTCTGCTTTCATTGCATCAGGAGCTCTTATTTCTTGTGCTTCATCTTCTTCACCTGCAATGGTAAAACAGGAAGAAGGATATTACTACGGTTATGGAACCGGTGAGACATCAGAGGCTGCTGCTTCTGCTGCAAAAGCTGACCTTTTGGCAAATGCCCTTACAGCTACAGCTAGAAAAGATAATTCTCGGGCAAAAAGTATAAAGGTAACAGAAGCTGCTGCAGTAGCCCGCTTGGCAGATATTAAACCCTTTGCAGAAAACGAAAAGGATCAGGCTCCAGCCATTACGTATCGTGTAAAGATTGAAGACTGGGACAAAGAAGAAGAAAAATATGCAGCTAGTCTTCGCGAAAAACTTGATCCAAAGGTTTCTTCCCTTTCTTCAAAATCAAATACTGTAGATAAAATCAATGGAATTCTTGAAGTTCTTTCTATTCTTTCTGATGAAGGTGAATACACTCTTTTGACAAAAGAAGAAGGTAGCTCTGAGCTTTATTCAGAAAGCCTTGAATCTACGCTCAAGGATGCCTCTAAGGGATTTAAGTTTGAGCTTGGAAACGATGATGGTTTTGTAACTGCAAACACAAAATTTTCTGTAAAGGTAAAGGATGCAGCAGGAAAAGCCTTGGTAGGTCTTCCCCTTACTGTAAAGTGGAATGTTGCTGCCCTTCCTTCAACTGCGGAGAACGCAGAGCCTGATGAAATTGTTTCTACTGTAAAAACTGATAGCACAGGTTCAATCTCAGTTTCTTTCCCTGAATCTGCTGATTACCACAACCGCCCTGTAACTCTGACTGTTTCCACAACATTTGCTGCAACAGTTCCTTCTTCTTCTGTTATGAAGAAGCTAGACAGTGTAAGTGCAGTTGATGGTAACTATGTTGAATATGATGACTTTGACAAGGTTTTTGAAACTGTCACTGTTCCAGCCGGACAGTTCAACTTCGGTATGGTTTCACATGATACACAGGCAGGAAAGGGTCGCGAGGCAAGCCGTGTAGTAGAGCTTGCTTCCTATGCAATGGCTTTGACACCTGTTACAAATGCTCAGTATGCGGCTTATCTTCATATTACACGTGCAGAAGAGGCACCTGCTTACTTTGATAATCCTTCATATAACGCAGGAAATCAGCCTGTTGTGGCAGTAACTCTTGAAGATGCACAGAAGTTTGCAGATTGGCTTTCATCTGAAACTGGTAAGAAATTCCGTTTGCCTACAGAAGAAGAATGGGAGAAGGCTGCCCGTGCAGGAAAAGAAGTTATCTATCCCTGGGGAGACACTGCTCCTAACAAAGATTCAAATGCAAATTACAAGGGTAATGGAAAGTTCAAGGCTACATCTCCTGTGGGTGCATTTGAAAACGGTGCAAATGAATGGGGACTTATTGATATGGCTGGTAATGTTGCCGAATGGACAACTTCTACCCGTAGCGAAAATGCTGAGTCTGAAACACGTGTTGTAAAGGGCGGTTCTTATATGGATGGTCCTAAGGATTTACGTATTTCTAATTTCCGTGAGGTTAACAGCAAGAAGGCACTTTCTGATGTTGGCTTCCGTCTTGTAATGGAGGTTTCTAAATAACAATGAAAAAGTTTGCTAAATTTGTTTTTGCTGCATGTGCAGCAGTAGCTATTGTTTTTACTGCTTGTGCCACCAAAAGCGGCGGTTCTGCCGATGATAAGGCCATTGCAGACGGTGTAAAGGCTTGGAATAAAAAGGAACCAGAAGCAGCCCGTAACTTCTGGGCTGAAATTCAGGATGCAAAGACCAAGGCAAAGTATGAAAATTATCTAGACTTGTATAACGCAGGTCATGCTGCCCTTGAAAAGACAGATTCAGACAAAAGTGAGTCAAAGCTTTTAGCTGATTGTAATACAGCCCTTGATAAATTTAAGGCCCTAGATTCTGCCCTTGAGTTGCCCCCTGATGACTGCGATAAGGGCGCAAGTGTCACAGCTGCCCGCATCAGCCCTCTTCTTGCGGCCGGTAGCGTAACAACTGCAAAAAATTTGCACGATTCTGCTGTAAAAGTTTATGGCGATAGCGATGAACTTAAGGCTGCCCAAAAGGAAATTGATGTTGTAAGCGCAATTCTTGATAAGAAGGCTTCTTGTGCCACAGAGGCTAACAAGGCCCGTGCTATAGATTCTTTTGACGAGAAGATGGTTGCTATGGACAAGGCCCTTGCAGCCTATACAAGTGCAGAAAAGGCCCTTAATACTCAGGCAAGCAATGCCGGTGTTGCAGCTAATAAGGGTGTAAAGACAAACCTCAGTGCCCTTAAGCAGGACAAGCAGCAGCTTGAAGTTGAGCGTGAGACAGCTGTCCGTGAAAAGGCCTATGAGTTCAAGGATAAGATTGGTGAGGAATTTGCCCGTAGCCCAGAAAAGGGACAGAAGGGTGAGATGACAATAGATGAAATACTTGCCCACTATAACAGCGTAAAGGCAAATATCGACAAGATTTATGATGAATTCTCTGCTTTTGCTACAAAGTACCCAGAGGATGTTGATAAGGAAATCTTAAATGACATCAATAGCCAGAAGCGCGACCTTGAGCAGAAGATTGCCCAGATTAAAGCTGAAATTGCCCGCCGTGAAGAAATTGCCAGCCGTGGTAAGACTGTAATGCCTTTGATGATTGGTTTGTTTAACGCAGACCCACGCTCAACAAAGGGCAATGAAAAATCACGTCCTGCAAAGTTCTCTGCTTCAAATCAGAAGAAGGAAGAATACTGGTGGGGTATGGTTGATATTCCCCGCGGAAAGATGAATGACCTTGTTATTACTTTAAAAGATAACCGCCCTGTCAGGGTTTTCAACGAAAACACAAGAAGCGGTTCACTTATCAAGAAGAATAATCTTCAGGACCTTGTTAACCGCGGTTCAAAAGTAGGTAACTCTTGGCCTGTACTTAACGCAGGAAAGCAGCTTACTTCTAACAAGTACTTCTTTGAGATTGGAGAAGGAAAGAGCAAGGAATATTCAGGAGAAGTTGTTGTTTATAGTTCATTTATTACGAGGAGCCGTTAATGAGCGCTAAAAAAGCTACAAAAGGAAGCAAAAAAGGGCTTTTAATTATTGTTGCCGCCGTAGTCGTTGTTTTGGGCTTGGTTGGTGCAGGTGTTTATTTTGTTTTGAATTCAGCCCCAAAAGGAATTCAGGTTGCAGTTTCAACTTTGCCTGATTCCTTGAACCCCGTACTTGAGCAGAATACTTCCGGCTTGAACGCTGACGAGTTGCTTTTTGACGGACTTTGTAATTTTGAAGTTGATGAGACTTCTGGTCGCCTTTATACTGATTTTGCCCTTGCAGAAAGTATTGAGCAGGATCCAAAGACAAAGGTTGACTATACAGTTATTTTGCGCGCAGATGCCTTGTGGCACGATGGAAATCCTGTAACTGCAGATGATGTTGTTTATTCTTTCCAGGCTTATACTAACGAAGAGAATAATTCACCAAAGCGTGACTATATCATGTCTTTTATTGAGAGCGTAGATGCAGTTGATGCTGCTACAGTACACATTAAGTTTGTGAATCCGCTTCCAGAATTCCGTGCATATCCCGTTCTGGCAGGTTTCAAGATTATTCCTTCCCGTTATAACGGTCAGGACATGGATGTTAATATGAGGGCCGGAGAAAATGAGCGTAAGTTTGCAACTGCTCCTATAGGAACCGGTCCCTTCAAACTTGCAACTTGGGAACTTGGAAAATGGCTTACTTTTGAATCTAACCTTGCATACTTTAAGCAGGTACCCGCAGCGGAATCCCTTGTTATCAAGAGAACCATTGACCCAGTTGTCCGTATGAATGAAATGCGCCGTGGTCGCACAAACTTCATCCTTGAAACCAACCCAATGGACAGGAAGACTGTTTCACAGATGAAGGGTGTTGACATTCAGTCTTATTTGCCCTATGCCTTCTATCAGGTTGCAATCAATTTTGACCACTTCCCAAGAAAGGATGGTCGTAAGGCTATGGCAATGGCCTTGAACAAGGAAAAACTTATTCCAGGCATTACGGATCAGGATAAGGGCATCATTATAAACAATGGTCCTTTCCCCTCAAATCTCTATTCCTCAAATATTCCGGAATACCGCGATGAACCTATGGATAACCTTTTGCCCTATGACCTAACCACGGCAAAGGAATTGGCAGAGAAAAACGGAATTTCAGGCCAGAGCACGATTCTTATTTACCCTGATTCAATGGGTGAATTCGGTACACAGCTTGCAGAAGGAATTGCAAAGCAGCTTAGTGCTATTGGTTTGAATGTTGAAACAAAACGTACCGGTGATCAGGTTTACAACCGTATGGTATTTAAGGAAAAGTCTTATGAGCTTGCCCTTATGTACTGTGAAGGCTTTGATAACGTTTATTCTTCTATAGGTGACTGGTATACTTCAAAAGGTCAGTTCAATGTTACGGGGCTTGCAGATAAAGATTTGGATAAGCTGCTTGATAAGTGGTCTAAGGTTGTTGAGACAACTGAATGGATTAAACTTACAGATCAGGTTAACGAGAAAATCAGTGATTTGTCTCCTAACCTCTTCCTTTGCTCTTTGGAAAAGGATGTTTATTCACGTGGGCTTTCTAATGTTGCCATTGCAACGGACAACCCCTTCCTTTCTGTAGAGTATTGGAAATTCGGTAAATAAACGTAAATTTTAAGGAAAATGGAACCGTCCTTAACTCTTGCGGGGCGGTTCCATTTGTTGGTTTTAAAGGAGATTATATGCGTTTTCTACGCTTTTTGGTAAAGGAACTGATTCTGCATGGCATCCTGTTTGCCATACTTGGAACTTTTGTTCTTACCGGTCTATATTTGTTGTCTACCGGAGCGTCTGTTGATGAGTACGGTAAAATATTTCTTTCTTTTTTTAAGAACTTAGTAGGTCCTGGTGATTATACCCACGCAGGTTTTACCGCCGGTCAGATTATAGCTTCTGGTGCTTCTTATACACTTCCACTTGCTTTATT
This sequence comes from uncultured Treponema sp., assembly GCA_905236465.1. Taxonomy (GTDB): domain Bacteria; phylum Spirochaetota; class Spirochaetia; order Treponematales; family Treponemataceae; genus Treponema_D. The sequence continues at coordinate 6,115 of CAJOQA010000182.1, read as the reverse complement.
TTCTTTGATAATAATCATTTTAATCGCTTTAGGCGGTGCAGCCCATGCCGTTGCAGCCCGTTATCTTGCTAGCCACCACGATGTTAAGGCTCCTGAAAGAATCGGGAAGTTTGTAAATATTATTACTTCTATTCTTGCAGCTGCCCCCCTTTTCTGTGGTTTCTGGTTTTTAGTAGCAACTATTGGTACCGACACCCCGCTTTTTATAATTGCATTTCTTACGGTTGTTGTTGGCGGTCTTTCTTGGGATGCAACAAACTTTCTAAAGGCAGATATGCTTGCCCAAATTGAAACTACCCACGCAATCACTTTTTCTACCTTAGGTCGCAGTTTAGGTCGTTTTTTTCCACTTCCAGGAACATATTCAGGTTACCTCTTTTCTTCTAGCTTACCCCGCTTTATTCCCTATATTGCCGGTAAGGTTCCTGCTATTATTGGTTCTGTAACTGTTGCTGAAATAATCTTCGGTTTCCCAGGTCTTGGTAAAGAGCTACTTGACGATTTGGTTACTACAAGAACAGACCTTTTGATTATGTCAGTTTTTATACTTCTTTGTGTCAATGCCGTTGTCGCATTTTTGGTAAAAACAATTCTCTTCCTTATTTATCCGAGGTGGTATGAAAAATCAATATAAAATCCTAAAGTTGCTTGGCCTTCTGCTTTTGGCATCTCCCCTTTACCTTTCCTGGCTACCCTCTTGGGTTGTTGTTAACCACTTGCCTGTAGAAGTGCAGAATGTATCTGGCCTTTACTTCGATGCGCTTTTTGTTGCTTTTAAGGAGCTTTCTATAACTTTAGTTGCAACAATTGTTTTTGCCATGATTTTAAGTGTTCTTTTCGGCTATGTTAGCGTTTGGTCTATGACTTTTGGTCGCGGGCTTTCAAATGTCTTAAACGTAATTGAATCTGTGCCATCTATTTTGATTGCGCTTTTCATGTACGTTCCTGTTTCTGGCTTTTTGGCATCTCACCATTCTGGTGTTTCATCTTTTATGTCTCTTTTTGTTTTTATTCTTGCGGCAACGCTGACAATTTTGCCAGAGTCTGTAAGAAGTATAACAATTCCCTTAGCTGACCTTTACAATCGCAAGTATTCAATTTCCTTCCGGTCTTACGGCTTTCCAAAGGGAAGAATCCTTGCTGTTTTGATGAGGACAGACCTTGTACGCAATGCCCTTAACCGTGTTGCGGCTGGCATTTTGCTTAAAACTTTGGTTTTGGACTGTTCCTTTGGTTTTATCCTTCAGCTTGGATACGGGGCTAATGGTACACCAGCCCACCAGAGCCCTGGAGCTTTGATTGCAACATACAGGTCTGCTCTTATGGGACAGTACCCCCAGTTCTTCTTTTGGGTTCCAACAGCTATGTTGGTTATGATTAACATTGCCTTCCTTATTGTCTTAAATGATGTAAAGGAGGAGTAGGATATGGAAAACGAAAATTCACAGACAGCGCTTCCTGTTGAGCTTGAAAACTTCTCTATTTACTTAGGGAAAAGGTGTATGCTTAAGGACTGCAACCTGAACTTTAATAAGGGAACATCCACTGTAATCATGGGTATTACAGGAACTGGAAAATCTGTTTTCTTGAAGTCAATAGCAGGTATCCTTTCAACTCAGCTTTTCACTTTTGAAGGCACCATGAAAATCAATGGGATTACCGGTTATGAAAACGGCAAGAAACTTGATTTTTACACCTGGTCAGAGATAGAACAGTCAGGCATCATGTTCATTCCGGCCGAAACCGCTATGGTAATGAACCCCTCTCTTACCCTAGAGCAAAACATGAATCTTTTGGCTCCAGGTTGTAGGGATGTTATTGTTCAAAGGTTAAAGACCTATTTTACCCTTGACTTTGAGGCCTTTGCCCGCTTGTACCCTGATGAGCTTTCTGGCGGTGAAATGCAGAGAATTACTTTGATGATTCTTCTTTCCCGTACCGGAAACCTGATTTTGCTTGATGAGCCAACAGTAAACCTTGACAGAAACTTAAGAAAGAATTTCGTTGAGTTTTTGAACAAAGAAATTCTTAACGACAAGGAAAAGACCTTCATCATGGTAAGCCATGATGTTGATTTTATCCTCCGCCTTACCCTGTCTAACCGCTGCATCCTGCGTGACCAAAAGATTCAGGATTATGAAGTTCCTCCGCTTGAAGGCTATGAGAAGCCTGAGGCAAAGAAGGGGGCTTCTGGTACCGCAATAGAGCTGAAGAATGTGGCCCAAACCTACATGAAACGCGGTATCTTTGGAGAAAGACAATACACGGCCTTTAAGGGGCTTAACCTTACCTTTGAACGGTCTACCGTTTACGGTGTTACCGGTCCTTCCGGTTGCGGTAAGTCTTCTATGATTAAGGCAATACTCCGCCTTATGGATGGAACTTCGGGGCAAATTCTCATGGAAGGTTCAGACCTTGTTGCTATAAAGCCTAAGGAAAAGGGCTTTGACCCAAAGAACTTCAAGCCCTTCCGCAAGAGAATGACCGTTGTTCAGCAGGATTCCCGCTTCTCTTTCTTCCCTGACTTGACAATCCGCAAGTCTTTTGAGCAGATTGCGGCTCAAGGTAATGGAGAGACAGTTGAGGACTTGATTGAGAACTTAAAGAAAGTTGGCATGAAAGAAGAAAACTTGGATGAAACTCCTAATCAGCTTTCTTCCGGTGAAATGAAGAGAATGGATATTGCCCGTGCCCTTACCGCTAAGCCGGATATCCTTTTGCTTGACGAGCCCTTTGCCCACATTGACTTTGACACAAGGCTTCAGGTTATGAAGGCTATTTCTGACTACCTTGCAGTCCATGCTACTATTCTGGTTATTGTTACCCACGAAGATTTTGACTTACGGTACTTTGTTGAAAAGAATTATGACTTCCCAGAATTGGTAGGTCAGTATAAGAACTAGTACACGGAAGAGCTAACTTTGGTCATTGAGCTTGTCGAAATGGTTGTTTCGACAAGCTCAACACTGAAGAAGTTAGCTTATTGACCAAAATTTAAAAATCCGATAAAGTAAAGGAAGTTTTTGCCAACTTAGCTCATCCGGTAGAGCAGCTCCCTCGTAAAGAGCAGGTGACCCGTTCAAGTCGGGTAGTTGGCTTTTCTTTATTTAGTCTGATTTTTATAACTTTTTCAATGTAACTTTTAGTTTTTGTCTTTTTTTTATTTGTACAGTTTTTATATGAGGTAAAATAGTGAAAATGAAAAGATTTCTTGTTGCCTTTTTGGTTTTGCTGGTCGCGCTTTTGCCTGCTTTAGCTGCAAGTTCAATTCAGTATGTTTCTGTGCAAAAGTTAACGGTAAAAAAATCCCCTTCATTTTTTTCCTCTTCGGTAACGACTTTAGCTTATGGAAGTCAGGTTACCGTTGTAGCTTCTAAGGGAAAATGGTCCCAAGTAAAATCTGGTAATACGACCGGCTGGGTAAATTCTGCTAGTCTTACAAAGAAAAAAATTGCTTCTTCCGGTTCTGCTAATGCCAGCGCAAAGGAGATTTCGCTTGCAGGAAAGGGCTTTTCGCAGGAAATAGAAGATGAATATAAGAAGTCTTCGGGGACAGATTATGCTTCTGTAGACAAAATGGAAAAGCTTTCTGTTACAGAGAGTGCTGAAAAGTCTTTTTTGACTGAAGGTTCTCTTAAAATGGGAGATGAGGAGTAAGCTATGAAAAAAAGTCATTTTGTTTGTAAAGCTCTAGCTCTTTCTTTTTTATTTCTTTCACTGTCATTTTCTCAACTTTATGCGGCCGGTTGGACTGAAAAAATTAAGCAAAAAACTGAGGCTGCAGAAAAAAAGGTAAACTCAGCAACTAAAAAGGTTAGTGAAGCTGTTGATTCTAGAATTACCCCTTCGGAAAGCACAAAGAATTCAATTTTAACTACAAGTGAAAAAGTTGAAAAAGCTAAGGAGGAAATTACCCCTGAGCAAAAGTATTATATTGGTAGGGCTGTAGCTGCAAAGATTTTTTCTGGTACGCCAAGGGCAAATAACAATACAACTATTGAAGATTACTTAAATAAAATTTGTCAGGCTCTTGTTATAAACTCAGATGGACTTATTCCTTATAATGGTTTTCATGTTGCCCTCCTTAATTCAAATGATTTAAATGCTGTTTCAACACCTGGTGGTCATATTTTGGTTAGTAAGGGCTTAGTGCTTGCTGCTGAGTCTGAAGATCAGCTTGCAGCTGTTTTAGCCCACGAGATTTCTCATATTCAACTTGAACATTCAGTAAAGTCTATAAAATCAGCTAGAACTGTAGATGCCTTTTTTTCTGTTGTTGAAACTAGCAAAACAATTGCAACTAACGGAAAAAGTGATTCCTCATCTTCTTTTTCTCAGCTAACAGATGATTTGACGGATACCCTTGTTTCTTCTGGTTATTCGCAAAGTTCTGAATTTGAAGCTGACAGTAATGCTGTTGAACTTATGGCAAAGGCCGGCTATAACCCGGAAGCCATGACAGCCATGCTTGATGTCTTGGATAAGAAACTTGGTAGCAGTAATACCGGTTGGGGAAAAACGCATCCTTCCCCTTCAACTAGAAAAAAGGCTGTAAAGCCAGCAGTGCTCATGTATAAGATGAAGAGCGGAGATGATACTTCTTCTGTTAGGCAGGCAAGGTTTAAAAAAGCAATCGCTTCTATAAAATAAAGAAAAAGGGGTGGGATTATGAAAAAATTGTTCAAGCGTTTTCTACTGTTGAGCCTTGTGGTCTTTGTGCTTGTGCTTGCTTTTGATTTCTTAGGGCTTTTCAGCTTTCTTGAATACAAATCCTATGACAACAGGATGTTTGTTACCGCCCCTTCTTTTTCTGCTGACGAGGATATTGCCGTTGTGATAATAGACCAGGACAGCCTGGACTGGGCAAAGGAAAACTTAGGTTGGTCTTGGCCCTGGCCCCGTTCTTCTTACGGTGATATTGTCCGCTATTTTAATAAGGGACAGGCTTCTTGTGTGGCTTTTGATATGATGTACACGGAACCTTCGCTTTACGGTCAAAAAGATGACGAGGACTTTGCCCTGGCAAATAAGGAATTTGGTAAGACTGCCCTTGCCGTTCATTTTATTACTGATGAAGAGAATACAAAAGCAGTCTTTCCTATTCCTGAATTAAAAGAGTCAGCTGGTCTTCTTGCAAGCGTTGTCAGTGTTTTTGATTCAGATAAAGTTGCCCGCCGCAACAGGTACGGCTTTATTTATCAAGATACCCTTTACCCTCAGCTAGGGGATGCTTCTTTGTATCTTAGCGGTGATTTGACAGCTGATGACTTGAGGGAGAAAATTGAGAATAATAAGACTGTAAATTTGCGTTATGCCCGTAGCCTTAACAATTATATTCCCTATAGCGCAAAGCAGATTTTAATGTCATATTATGCGATAAAAAAGGGGCACGTTCTTGATGAGGATATGATTGAGCCTGAAAACTTCAAAGACATGTCTGTTTTTGTAGGGGTGTATGCCCCTGGCCTCTATGATATATGCAGCACTCCTGTTTCGCAGTCTTATCCTGGGATGGGAGTTCATGTTTCTTTGCTTGATACATTGAAAAACACAAATGAAATTAAGCCCCTGCCACTTTATGCGAATGTTCTTCTTATTTTTTTTATGTCTCTCTTGGGGGCAGCTTCTATACTGATCCTTTCTTTTGCTAAGAAAAGCTCGTCTGCTTTTTTGGTTACAGCATTGACTTTTGTTGTACCCTTAGTGCTTTATACAGGATTTTGCTACGCTTTGTTTGCGCATAATGTATGGGCTGCGTATGTAGGTCCAAGCGCAGCTTTTCTTCTTGCTTTTATTTCTTCGATGACTGTAGGATATTTTGCTGAAGGTAGGCAAAAAAAGTATATAAAGACTGCCTTTAGTCAGTACTTGAGCCCTGTGGTTATAGATAATTTGGTTGCTGACCCTTCAAAGCTGAAACTTGGGGGAGAGCGCAAAGAGATTACCTGCTATTTTTCTGACGTGCAGGGCTTTACTTCTATTTCGGAGGGATTGGATCCTACGACACTTACCGCTTTTTTAAATGAATATACCAGTGAGATGTCGGATGTAATAATGAAAAGCGGCGGCACTATAGACAAGTACGAAGGGGATGCGATTATTGCCTTCTGGAATG